>JAHCLG010000003.1 GCA_026125385.1 Legionellales bacterium | reverse complement strand
GCGAATACGTGGAATTGGGGAGCGTTTTGTTTTTCATTTTTATGGCTGGCTTATCGCAAAATGTATGGGTATTTTACGGTTTTTCTCATTTTTGCATTATTGCTCTTGTTCATTGCGCTGGCGTTTAATTTTAATGCGGAGTTTATTGCTTGCATGATTTTTTTACCGATGGCGATCCTCGGTTATTTTGGCAATCAACTCTATCGTCATCATGTCGATAATAAATTTTTGGAAATTTATGCGACCACCGAAGAACACGATGTTCCTGCAAAACTTATCCAAGTGGGTGGCGTCAGTTTTTATCATGTTATTATCAGTATTTTTATTATTAGTACCGCCATGTATTTTTTATTCGTATTATTTAACGCTGTACCCGCTGATTATCGACCGCTTAATTTAATCCAATTATTATTTTCATTTTGAGGATGATGCCAATGACGATTTATTTCGATCATAATGCCACCACGCCGATTGACTCCCGCGTGGTGGAAGCCATGTTACCATATTGGCAACACGCCACAGGCAACCCCTCCAGCATGCATGCCCCCGGGCGTTTAGCTAAAACCGCGATTGAAACTGCGCGGGCGCAAGTGGCGCAATTAGTTAATGCCAAACCCCATCAGGTTATTTTCACCGGCAATGGTAGCGAAGCCAATAATTTAGCCATCAAAGGTTGGGCATCGACGCAAAAAGGCGGAAAAATTCTTTTAAGCGCTATTGAGCATAAATCCGTTTTATTAACAGTAAAACGATTAACGCAACAAGGATTTCTTCACACCATCGTCGGTGTGGATCAACAATCACAATTATTACTCGATGAATTTGAACAAGCGCTGCAACAACAACCTAATTTTATTTCTTTAATGCGCGCCAATAATGAAACGGGTACTTTATTTCCTATCCAACAATTAGCAGCTAAAGCTAAACAAGTTGGCTGTATTTTTCACACCGATGCCGTGCAAGCGGCTGGAAAAATTCGTATTGATATGTCCAGTCTAGGTGTTGATCTGCTTAGTTTAGCAGCCCATAAATTTGGTGGACCACAAGGCATGGGGGCGTTAATTGTTAATGACAGTATTGAACTACAACCTTTAATCGATGGCGGTGGTCAAGAACGCGGATTGCGCAGTGGCACGTTAAATGTAGCGGGAATTGTGGGCATGGGAAAAGCGGCCGAACTTGCCTATCAAGAATTAACCCAGCGCCACATGACCATGCTCAAGTGCCAACATCATTTTGAAGAAGGCCTGGCGACGATTCCAGGAATTACCTTACTCGCCGCAGAATCTGAGCGTTTACCCAATACCAGTTTAATTGCATTAAAAGGAATTGACAGCGAAACCTTGGTCATGAATTTAGATCAAGCAGGTTTTGCGGTGTCTGCGGGTGCGGCTTGCGGCAAAACGGGCACCACGCATGTGGTAAAAGCCATGCAGCTTGATGAAGGAATTGCGGAAAGTATTGTTCGCGTGAGTTTTTCCGCGCATAATACGCCAGCAGAAATCGATCAATTTTTATCAGTATTACAACAACAATCGGCATTAGCGCAACGAATGGCATTTTAATTAATATGAATAATCCTATTTATCTTGATTACATGGCGACAACACCTGTTGATCGGCGTGTTGCCGAACAAATGCTGCTCTATTTAACAGCCGATGGCGATTTTGGTAATCCTTCTTCTGCTCACGATTATGGCAAACGCGCTCGTCACGCCATTCAAAACGCGAGAGCAGAAGTGGCGCAACTGCTAAACGCGCAATCTGAAGAAATTATTTTTACCAGTGGCGCGACCGAAGCCATTAATCTCGCTTTATTTGGCGCAGCTTATCACTATCAACGTAAAGGCAAACACATTATCACCAGTAATATCGAGCATAAAGCTGTATTCAATTGTTGTGAAGCGTTAAGTAAACAAGGATTTTCGATGACCTATTTACCGGTGGATCATAACGGTTTATTGGTAGTAGAGGATTTAAAAAAAGCCATTCGACCCGATACCATTTTAATTTCTTTAGCTCATGTCAATAATGAAATCGGTATTATTAATCCTGTGCATGATATTGGACAAATAGCCCGTGAGGCGGGAATTATTTTTCATGTGGATGCTGCGCAAAGCTTGGGAAAAATTCCGGTTAATGTGCGAGAAATGAAGATTGATTTACTCTCGCTTTCAGCGCATAAAATTTATGGACCCAAAGGCAGTGGCGCATTATTTGTGAGCAAACAGCCTCGTATTAAACTGCAACCCTATCTAGTTGGTGGCGGCCAAGAGCAGGGCTTACGCGGTGGCACTTTAGCTACGCATCAAATTATTGGTTTGGGCCGGGCGTGTGAATTGGTGCGTCTCCATATGGCGGAGGAAGTTCCCCGTATTCAAGCCTTCCGCGATCAATTTTGGAATGCCATAAAACATCTACCAGGCATTATATTAAATGGCAGTTGGGAAAAACGAGTCGCTCATAATCTCAATATTTCATTTGAGAATATTCATGGCGAAGCATTGGTGATGGCGTTGCAAAATCTTGCACTATCGACAGGTTCAGCCTGTAATGCCGCAAGTCTTGATCCATCGCCTGTTATCCTTGCACTCGGGAGAAAACCCCATGTCGCACACGCTAGTTTGCGCATTTCTTTCGGACGGTTTACCGAGCAAACCGACGTCGATGATGCTATAAATTATTTTTTACAGCAGGTTAAGCGTTTGCAAACACTCTCGGTATTTTCAGTATGATAGACTATCACCCAGCAACGTTAAGTGAATTTGCTAACCCCTATGGCGTAGGCGAATTGGACAATGCCATTATCCTAGAAAGTGGACAGGTGGATTCATTGGGCGTAATTCGTTTTTATCTATTAATAGAAAATGATAAAATTAAAACTATTCGTTTTAAAGCCTTTGGCTGTGTGAGTGTGATTGCTGCTTGCTCATTGGTCTGTCGATCAGTGGAAGGACAATTACTCACGCAGGCGAAAACATTAACCGCCAATGAAATTATCCAAAAATTGCATTTACCGAATATCAAATATCCTATGGCAATTTTTGTAGAACAGACTTTTATATCGGCATTAAAATTTTGTGAGGATAAATGACCATGACTACGGTTTCACAATACGACCCTAAAAATATTCATCCACAAGAGGCCATCACCGCAACACCGGCTGCCATCCAACATTTACAACAACAAATTGCTAAAAAAGGAGAGGGCATTGGTATTCGCTTGGCGACTAAACGCAGTGGTTGCAATGGCTATTCTTATGTCATCGACATTATTAATGCGGTGGCGGAAGACGATAAACAATTTCATCTCGACAATTTAGTGGTTGCCATCAGCCCACTCGATTGGCCATTATTAAAAGGCACCAAATTAGATTATATCCGTGATGGACTTAATTTTCGTTTTGTTTATGAAAATCCTAATCAAAGTGGCGCGTGTGGGTGTGGGGAAAGTTTTAATATTTAATTTATACGAGCAGACTCAGCGGCATTGAGCGACGTTACCATACTCAAAACGATTGGATTTTAGGCGAGGCGCCGAGTTAAAGATACGAAGAAGTGTATACTGAATACAATCTCTCCGTAGCTTTAACTCGGCAACAAAGCCTTAAATTCAAGGGTGAAGAGTATATTTAGGCAGGTTTGTCTTTTAGCTTTTTTTTAGATAACGGCTTGAGGTGGATTTCTAATTTACAACCTACAGCATGAGCATATTTACGTAATGTGCTAACGCTCGGTGAGTGTTTGCCACGAGAAGCAGATGCTTCTAGCCGTGCAATCGCCGGTGCTTTCGTACCCATGCGGTCAGCGACGTCTTCTTGTGTTAATCCAGCACACTTTCTAGCATGAAGCATTTCTCTTAATAATTGATATTCATCTTCCAAGGAATCATATTCTGCTTTAAAAGCAGGATCGTTCATCCAATCGGCAACCATTTCATCGTGCGTTTTTAAAGCAGGAATGCGCTTATTTTTTTCGTTGCTCATTTTTCACCTCTTTCATCCGACGTATAGCGATATTTAATTCTTTACGTGGAGTTTCTTGAGTTTTTTTAACGAAGCCATGTAAAATTACAATTCGCTTACCTAGCAACGTACA
Organism: Legionellales bacterium; assembly: GCA_026125385.1. NCBI lineage: Bacteria > Pseudomonadati > Pseudomonadota > Gammaproteobacteria > Legionellales > Legionellales bacterium. Next base: position 138,807 of record JAHCLG010000003.1, on the reverse strand, counting down.
ATAAAAAATACGAGCAATTCCTTCCTTGCCCTTTGGGCGTAATTCAAATAATCCATCGCCCATTGCTTTTGAATGCGGTAGGCGTAAATCCATCCCAAACTCGGCCAACAAATCCGTTAACTTGGCGTAAGCTGCTCTGATCCCGATAGGCATTTTTCCTACCCAATCCTGTACGTTCTGATTGTAATACTCTATTGTCCACTACATATAGAATATAACATATTTGTTAATTTTTCCAGTTTTTATAACGGCATTAATCCAACGTTACACGAAGCACTTGTGAATTATTTAGGAGCTTCGCAGCAGTGCGAGGTTACTATTATTAAATATTACCATTACTCTAAACCGTTTACTCAAAGCAATTAGGTTATAAGTGAGGCGCAAAGTATGAAGATACAAAGGAATATATTAAAAATATCTTTATGTTTATACAAGTTGATACGAGGCTATTTAATGTCTAGACTTGTATAAACATTATTAAAATGTGAGGAAATTTAAGATGGGCGTTAAAGCCAATTTGACTGTGCAAAAATGGGGAAATAGCCTCGCGGTTCGCATCCCTGCCAATATCGCACGTGGTCTTCATTTTAACTCAGGAACGACAGTCGAGCTGAGAATTCAGGGGCACGAACTCGTACTTAGAGAGGTTGGTGAGCCGAAGTTAACGTTGCAAGAACGCTTGGCACGTTTTGATCCAAAAAAGCATGGCGGTGAAGTGATGGCGGAAAGTTCAATCGGCTTGGAAAAACTGTAATCAAAACAATTGGATTTTATTTAACTAAAAGAAATGGGGAGTTCATTGTCTAATAAACGATGAATTTGCCCGATTAAATAAAACGGTAACGAAATTAAGGAATAATTGACTGGTTGCCCTAACGTATCTTTCACGTCCACTAACGTTTTACTCGGATAATCGCTATTAATGCGCATTGCTAACGGGAATTTTTTTAAGCGCATAAAATAATGCAACGATTTTAAACTCCCAGTACTGCCTGCTTTAATTTCAATGGGAATAGGCTGATTGGCGTGTTGAATAATATAATCGATTTCAGCATTGGCAGAGGTTTCTTGACGTTGCCAATAATAAAGTGCCGGCTCAATAAAGGGAGGATCGATGGTTCTTAGTAATTGTCCGGCTACTTGCTCTGCCATGCCGCCATTATTGATAAGAGTAATGTCTACACCAGCTTGAATATGTTTTAAATTTAATCCCAGAGCGGTACTGCATAAACCTACATCCAAAAAAATTTCTTTAAAATATTTTTGATTGAGTTCAGCGGCTAAAGGAATACCATTCGCCGCACAACTGGGCACGCGGTGAGTGAGGCGCGCTTTTTCGAGTAAGTGTAGCACTGAATTGAGCGTGGCCGCGGATACGGATTTATTAATCTTGCTAAAAATTACTTTTTGTCCTAATAAGCGTGGAATGGTAATCATCACTTCGTCTAAGCGCGCAATGGCAATTTTTCCTTTATATTTAGAAAAATCATCGCGATAAGTTGCTAGTAAATCATGCTGAAGTTGATTTACAGAAATAAAAGAATGATGGCTTACCCATTCTGCAACACAGGCGGGTAAACCGCCAACGAGAAGATAATCTTTAAAGAGTTGATCGAATTTTTCATGAATAGCCGCGGGTATGGCCTCGGTTAAATGATAATCATGTAAATAATCATGAAGAGAATGTTCATCAAGAGCTAATAAAAATTCTTCAAAGGATAATGGTTCTAAGTGCAAATAGCTGATTCTTCCTACCGGCATGCTAAATGAATGTTCGTCTAAAATAAACTCTAATAAAGAACCTGCGGCAATTACCGCTAAATCGGGTAAATCTTCTGCAAGCCAGCGTAATTTGCTGAGGATTTGTGGTGCGCTTTGAATTTCATCGAGAAATAATAAGCAACGTTGAGGATCGATTTTTTGTTGGGTGAGCATGCTTAAATTTACTAGAATATGTTCGGTATTATTGCTTTCGAATAAACTGGCTTGCGTCGGATATTTTTCAAAATTAAGTTCGATTAAGGTTAAACCCATGTGCTCGGCAAAATGGCGAACTAACCAGGTTTTACCGACTTGGCGTGCGCCACGGATCACCAAAGGTTTGCGCAAATTTGATGCATGCCAGGCGATTAGATGGGTGAGTAATGTTCTTTGCATGTAATAGATATAACTGATTGATAATTTATATAATTATAAGCTATTACTGAATAAAGTCAATAAAACTAGAGGTTGTTTTGGTGGTTATCTCTATAAAACAAGACCTTGTTTTGTAGAGCATTAAGAACATTCTTTACCATTTCTACCGCACACTGAATTACCCTGTTTTCACCGCAAGACGATTAACGCTTAATTATCCAAATAGTCATTGATCTCGCGTAAAAATAATTCGCCGTATTGTTCTAATTTTTTTTGCCCCACACCAGTGATATTTAAAAATGCCACGGGGTGAGTGGGTAAATAGGCGGCCATTTCGGCGAGTGCGCGATCGGAAAAAATAATAAACGGTGCGACGTGATTTTCTTTGGCGAGTTTTAACCGTAGTTGGCGTAGGCGTTGGAATAAATCTTCTTCATAATCTAAATCGTCTTTATTGATGGTGGGTTTTTTCACCGTACTCGGTTTATTTAATTTCACGCGAGGTGTTGCTAAACTCAGCGCAATTTCTCCGCGTAATAACGGGCGTGCTTGTTCGGTTAAACGCAGTACGGAATAATTCGCAATATCTTGCTCTAAAAAGCCTAAATGAATTAATTGTCGAATAACGCTAAACCAATGCTCAGCAGATTTATCTTTGCCAATGGCGAAGGTGGATAATGTATCGTGTTTAAATTTAGTAATTTGAGCGTTGGCATGGCCTAATAATACGCTGACGATATGATTTATGCCAAAGCGTTGATTGACTCGATAGACACAAGATAATACTTTTTGCGCATCGGTTAAGGCGTCGTAATATTGGGGAGGATTTAAACAAATATCACAGTTTTGACAATTTTCCTGCAAATTTTCGCTGAAATAATTTAATAATACACGTCGACGACAATGTTGAGTTTCGGCAAAAGCAGCCATAGCATTTAATTTATGAATTTCAATCCGTTTTTGTTGCTCATTTTGCATGTTATCAATTAAACCACGATTACGTGCAATATCGGCAGGACCGTATAATAAAACAGCTTCAGCCGGCATGCCATCGCGACCACTGCGTCCTGTTTCTTGATAATAGGCTTCTAAATGTTTTGGCATATCGTAATGAATAATAAATCGCACATTCGATTTATCGATACCCATGCCAAACGCCAGCGTTGCTACGACAATATCAATTTCATCTAGTTGAAAGGATTGCAAGGCTTTTTCTCGTAAACTGTGCGATAAACCCGCATGATAAGGTAAACACTTAAAATCACGTGCTTGTAAACTTGAATTTAATTCTTCAACGCGTGAGCGCGTGGTGCAATAAATAATACCGGCTTGATGGCGATGAGTTTGCAAAAAATCTAATACTTGATTTAACGGTTTATATTTTTCAATCACCGTATAGCTGATATTAGGACGATTAAAACTGGCAATAAATTTTTTGGGATCACGCAATCTTAATTGCAAAATGATATCTTGACGCGTTTGTTTATCGGCGGTTGCCGTTAAGGCAATAATGGGAATCTGCGGAAATAATTGCGGTAACGCTTTTAATTGTGTGTATTCTGGGCGAAACTCATGTCCCCATTGTGAAACGCAGTGTGCTTCATCGATGGCAAATAAACTGATTTCAATTTCTTTTAAGCGCTCTAAAAATGCCGGCATCATTAAGCGCTCGGGGGCAATATACAATAAATCTAATTCTTGCTGATGAAATTGCGCGAGCACTTGTCGCGAAGTTTTACTATCTAGACTCGAATTGTAATAGGCCGCGGCGACACCATTTTGTTGGAGTGCTTGAACTTGATCTTGCATTAGCGAAATTAAGGGTGACACTACGATAGCTGTGCCCGATTTGATTAAAGCCGGAATTTGAAAACATAAAGATTTACCGCCACCTGTTGGCATGAGTACTAAACAATCTTGATTATCACAAACGGTGTTAATAATATCTTGTTGTAATGGACGAAATGAATCATACCCAAAGATGCGTTGTAAAATATCCAATCCATTTTTTTCAGACAATTCAATAATGACAAATACTCCTCAAGTAGTAGCCTGGAACGGAGCGCAGCGGAGATCCAGGATCAGAGTTTTAAAATTTCACCGATCCTGGATCTCCGCTGCGCTCCGTTCCAGGCTACATCCGTTCCAGGCTACACTTTAATTGCTAATTGCGCTATTGTTTCATGATTTGCAAAAGCAAGGAAGTTATCGTGATTATTAATTTAGTTTGGGTGGGTTTTGGTGGTGCTTTGGGTGCCATGGCGCGATATTTACTTGCGGGATTTGTTCAGCAACATGCAACGCCGCAATGGTTTCCGTGGGGCACGGTTACAGTGAATTTGTTGGGGTGTTTCATCATCGGCGCCTTACTGGCATTTTTCGAAATAAAACAAATTGGTAATCCGCATTATAAACTATTCGCGTTTGTGGGAATTTTAGGTGGTTTTACTACCTTTTCGTCATTCGGCTTAGAAACATTAACATTACTGGAGCATCAACATTTCACTGCGGCATTAATCAATATTGGCGTGCAAGTCATCCTAGGAATTAGCGCTGTCGCTGTGGGAGTCAATAGCGTCAATTGGCTTCTGAGTTAATCATAATCTTTTTCCGAAAGCCATTGCGCCGGCGTGCATAACCTATATAATACGCGCAAGTTTTTTATTCTTACAGTGGAGTAGTCTAGCATGGCATTAGAAAGAACCTTATCCATCGTCAAACCCGATGCGGTCGCCAAAAATGTAATCGGTCAAATTTATGCGCGTTTTGAAAAAGCAGGATTGCGCATTGTTGCGGCCAAAATGATGCAATTAAGCAAAGAACAAGCTCAAGCGTTTTATGCGGTTCATAAAGAACGTCCTTTTTACAATGACTTAGTCAAATTTATGATCTCAGGTCCCGTGATGGTGCAAGTGCTAGAAGGCGAAAATGCAATTCTGCGTAATCGCGAAATCATGGGTGCTACTAACCCCGCACAAGCGGCGGCTGGTACTATTCGCGCGGATTTTGCTAACAGTATCGATGAAAATGCAGTTCACGGATCCGATGCGCCCGAAACCGCGCGAGTCGAAATCGATTTCTTTTTTAAACCCGCAGAAATTTGCTCACGTGCGGAAAGCTTCGCCAATGTCGACTAATTTACTCGATTTAAGTCAACCAGCGCTCATCCAATTCTTTCAACAATTGGGTGAGCCGCAATATCGCGCCACTCAAGTCATTAACTGGGTGCATCAGCGCGGTATTATCGATTTTGACGACATGACTAACCTCAGTAAAAATTTGCGGGCAAAATTAAAGGAAAATGCGCATATTGCATTGCCTGAAATTGCTTATGAAAAAAAATCTCATGACGGCACCATCAAATGGTTGCTGCGCTTACACGATGGCCAACACATTGAAACCGTGTTTATTCCTGAAAACGATCGCGGTACCTTATGTGTTTCTTCGCAAGTGGGTTGTGCGCTCAATTGCACCTTTTGCTCGACCGCTCAACAAGGGTTTAATCGCAATTTAAGTGTGGGCGAAATCATTGGCCAAGTTTGGCTTGCCGTCCGCCGTTTATCTCCCGATCAAACTGCAAGAAGACAAACGGTGACGAATGTGGTGATGATGGGAATGGGCGAACCCTTATTAAACTACGATAATGTTCTTGCGGCTTTAAATTATATGTTAGACGACAATGCGTATAATTTATCGAAATACCGCGTTACCTTAAGCACCTCGGGTGTGGTGCCGGCTATGTTTGATTTGGCGCGCGATTCTAAAGTCAGTCTTGCGGTCTCATTACACGCACCAAACGATGAATTGCGAAATATTTTAGTTCCCATTAATAAAAAATATCCCCTCAACGATTTATTAAACGCCTGTCGAGCTTTTTTTGTGAATGAGCCACGTCGCAAAGTGACGTTTGAATATGTGATGCTTGCTAATGTCAACGACACACCACAACACGCACAACAATTAGCCCGCATCCTCAACGACGTGCCGGCTAAAATTAATTTAATTCCATTTAATCCCTTTCCAGGTGCGCGTTATCAACGCTCATCCTCGGAAAGTATTCGTCGTTTTCAAACGATTTTGCAAGATGCAGGATTCAATGTGATAACACGTCGCACTCGCGGCGATGATATCGACGCAGCTTGTGGTCAACTCGTGGGAGATTTTACCGATCGCACGCAACGTCGTGAAAAAAACGTGGCACAACAAATCATTTTGATGCATCATAAGACGCAACAACGTCCGGTTCAGGGAGAGCATGGGTGAAAAAACGAATTGCCATCATTAGTATCCTCGGGATCCTATCTTTACTCAGTGGTTGCAATACTGCAACTTCGGTGCCCGATCCTGCAGAACGTCCTAATGTTAAAGCCGCCAGTTATAATGTTCAACTCGGTTTGGCGTATTTAAAAGATAAACAATACACGCGCGCGCGCAGCAAATTATTATTAGCTCTAACCCAAGGGCCACACTATCCTGAAGCCTATGAATCCATGGGGTATTTTTTAGAACAAACTGGTGAAACCGAAAAAGCCGGACAATATTATCGCAAAGCCATCGAACTTAATCCCAAATCGGGCCAAGCGCAAAATAATTATGGTGCTTATTTATGTCGTCAAAAACAGTATAACGCCGCCATCGATCGCTTTATGCAAGCAGTGCAAGATACTAAATATCTCACCCCTGCTGCGGCCTATGAAAATGCCGGCTATTGCGCATTGGAAATACCCAATCAAACACTAGCGATCAATTTTTTCAAACAAGCGTTAAAAGAAGATCCACGACGTGCGATGTCAGCGTTAGAATTGGCAGAAATTAATTTTGCTAAAGGTAATGTAGCAAACGCGCAACATTACTTAACCTACTATTCGCAATATGCGCCACCAGGCCCCGAATCATTATGGTTGCAAATTCGCTTAGCACAAAAAACAGGAAATTTAGATAAGGCCGATAGCGCGGCATTATTACTAAAAGGCCAATTCCCCGATTCTGCTGAAGCCAAATTAGCGAAGAGGGTATCGTCATGAGCGAAGAATTCGAAAACTCACATGATACTATTGACACAGAACAGGTTGCACAAAGGCTTGGGCAGCGTTTACGCGAAGCACGAGAAAATAAAAATTTATTGATCCCAGATATTGCTGAACAATTGTATCTTCCTAAACGGGTGGTTATTGCCCTGGAAGCCGGCAATTTTACTGAGCATCCTGGTTTAACATTTATGCGGGGTTATTTGCAGACTTATGCTCGCCTACTTGAATTACCGACGTTAAGTATTATGAGCGATTTCGATAATTTAGGACTCGTGCAAAATCGTTCGGCGCAAACAGTGATTGCCCCTTCATTTATTCCCAAACAACCCACCATCAGTGAACGTTCCATGAGCTGGTTTACCGGATTTATTTTTGTGGGGTTATTTGCATTATTACTGATCTGGTGGCAAAGCCACCGTGTGGGAAATGATGGTAGCGCGTCTCCTAATAACTTACCGGTCGCTACCAATAATACTCAATCCACACCAGCGGTTGAGAATAATTCAGCAAATGCCACTAAAACACCACTGAGTGCAACAACACCCACTATGTCCGCGAATAATAACACATCCGTAACTTCTCCCATCACCGCAGTTTCTTCTGCCTCTACCACATCCACTTTAAATGTTGTGAATGCTATCAATCCTAAACCGACAGTGGCTACAACAAACCCACCAACAATAGCCAATAATACTAAACCTCTTCCACAAACTGCACTGCTTAATACGGCGCAAACTAAATCCTCGCTAAAATCCGTTGAAACCCCCGTTAAAAAACCCTCCGAAGATGCAAGTGATGATGTCCATATTTTTTAATACTATGGCGATGAATTTTTGCTGAATATCCTTGCAAATTCGACTACAATCGCAACTTTATTTGAGTTTGAAAGTAAAGTGAGAATGGTGTGACTAAATTACAAGCGATCCGCGGGATGAATGATATTCTTCCTACTGAAAGCATTTATTGGCAATGGGTGGAACAACACATCCGCCAACTGGTTAAAGCCAATGGTTATGGAGAAATCCGCACGCCAGTACTAGAAATGACCGGTGTATTTACCGATGCTATTGGCGAAACCACCGATATTGTCGAAAAAGAAATGTATACCTTTCACGATCGCAATGGCGATAGTTTAAGCTTGCGACCTGAAGGCACCGCAAGTTGTGTGCGCGCCGGGATTGAGCATGGTTTATTTTACAATCAAACTCAGCGCTTATGGTATTTAGGTCCGATGTTTCGTCACGAACGTCCACAAAAAGGTCGCTATCGTCAGTTTTATCAATTTGGCGCAGAAGCCTATGGTTTTCCCGGTGCGGATATTGAAGCGGAATTATTAATTTTATGTCGAGATTTTCTGCAAAGAATTGGGCTAAGTGATGCCACACTGCAAATTAATAATATCGGTGGTCTTGCCGAGCGCCAACGCTATCGCCAAGCCTTGCAGACTTATTTTCGTGATCATTTTAATGAATTAGACGACGACTCTAAACAGCGCTTAGAAAAAAATCCGCTGCGCATTTTAGACAGCAAAAATCCAGCCTTAGATCATGTAAAACAGCATGCGCCTACCATGCAAGATTATTTATTACCAGAAACAGCAGAACATTTTGCACAACTCCAAGAATATTTAACCGCTGCTAATATTCCCTATACCATTAATCCTCATTTAGTGCGCGGATTGGATTACTATACCGGTTTAGTCTTTGAATGGGTAACCGACCGCATTGGCACGCAAGGAACAATTTGTGCGGGGGGGCGTTACGATAATTTAATTGCGACACATGGTGGTAAAGCCACGCCTGCCGTAGGTTTTGCAGCGGGCATGGAACGTTTATTATTACTATTGCAAGATAACCCATCGCTAAAAAATGAGATTGAGCATAGGCATCAACCGGATATCTATATGATCATGGTGGGTGAAGCGGCCAAAGTGCTGGGTTTAAGGTTAAGCAGTGAATGGCGCCAACAATTTCCTCGTTTAACCATTATCAATCATTGTGGTGAGGGTAATTTAAAATCACAATTTAAAAAAGCCGATAAAAGTGCGGCAAAGTTCGCAATTATTTTAGGCGAAGATGAATTGCGCGATAATACTATAACCATTAAACCGTTACGTGGCGGTGAGCAAGAAACGATTGCGTTTGCGGATATTCATCGTTATTTACACACTAAAATTCATTCTTAGATCTGGGAGGCTAACGTGGTTTATACATCTGAACAGGAACAAATTGAACTGGTTAAAAATTTATGGAAACGCTACGGCCTGCCATTAATTATTGGCGTTGCTATTGCTTCATTAGTCACGTTTGCGTGGCGCTACTGGTTACAACTGCAACATCAAAAAATTAATCAAGCCTCAGTGCTCTACGAGCAAACCTTAATTAATTTGCAAAATGACAATAATCCAGATGCCATTGCCAGTGCGCAATTAATTCAAAAAAGTTATTCACGCACGGCTTATGCAGCACCTGCCGCCTTACTGTTAGCCAAAATTGCTGTCAATCAACAAAAATTTTCACAAGCAATTACTGATTTAAAATGGGCAATTGATCACACCAAGATTACCGCATTAAAAGAGGTAGCTATTATCCGCGAAGCCCGTGTGTTAGTGCAAATGCAACAGTATCAACCAGCACTCACCTTATTAAATTCACTGCAAGATAAAAATTATGTTGCCGTCAGTGAAGAAATTAAAGGCGATATTTATTCTGCCTTGAATCAACCTCAAGAAGCTAAAAATGCCTATCAATTAGCGTTAAATGCATTACCAGATAAGGGTCTCAATAATCCTCTTTTAGTGATGAAATTAGAAAATTATGGGGTGGATGTTTCATTCCCCCAAAAATCCACTGTAGGATAAAAAATACAATGTTACCTGTTGTTGCCATTGTGGGCGCGCCCAATGTGGGCAAATCCACGTTATTTAATCGTTTCACCAAAACCCGCGATGCCTTGGTGGGCGATATTGCCGGTGTAACTCGCGATCGCCAATACGGCAAAGTGCGAGTTGATAATGACGAATTCATTGTTATTGATACGGGCGGTTTGGGATTAGACGAAGATGAATTAGAATTAAAACGTGCCGAGCAAGCTCAAAAAGCCATTGATGAAGCCGATATTGTTTTATTTATGGTAGATGGCCGAGGTGGATTAACCAGCGTCGATCAATCCATTTATCAAGAATTGCGCCGATTGACGAAACCCGTATTACTGGTGATGAATAAAATGGATGGCGTCGATTTAAATAGTGCGCAAGCAGATTTTTATCGCCTCGGCTTTAAAACTCTGTTTCCCATTTCCAGTAGTCAAGGGGCGGGGATTGCCGATTTACTATCGGCAATTTGTCAATTATTACCTCAATCCACGCTCACAGCAGCAGAGTCTTTGGAAGAAGGCATTCGTTTAGCTGTGGTTGGGCGCCCGAATGTTGGAAAATCCACCTTAATTAATCGCATGCTTGGTGAAGAGCGCGTGGTGGTATACGATAAACCCGGCACGACGATGGACAGTATTGAAATTCCATTTCGGCATTTTGATCAAGATTATACCTTAATCGACACAGCCGGCGTGCGGCGCAAAAGTCGAGTTCATCAAGGATTAGAAAAATTTTCCATTGTGAAAACGCTGCAAAGTATTGAACACGCTCATGTGGTTTGTTATGTGATTAACGCCCGCGATGGCATCAGCGATCAAGATTTACATTTATTAGGTTTTATTGTCAACGCGGGTAAAGCGTTAGTGATTGCGATTAATAAATGGGATGGTATGGAAGCTGACGCCAAACAACATGTCAAAGATGAATTACATCGACGTTTACCGTTTATTAATTACGCCCGTCAATTTTTTATTTCGGCATTGCATGGCAGTGCGGTGGGGGAATTATATCCGGCGATTCAAGAAGCTTATCGCTCCGCGATGCGCAAACTCTCGACACCTGAATTAACCCGTTTATTAGCAGAAGCACTGCAAGCACATCAACCACCGCTGATCCGCGGCAGACGCATAAAATTAAAATATGCGCATGCCGGCGGACGCAATCCACCACTTATTATTATTCACGGCAATCAAGCGCAACAAGTGCCCGATGCCTTTCGACGTTATTTAATTAATTTTTTTCGCGATAAATTGCGTTTAATCGGTACTCCCTTGCGATTGGAATTTCGTTCTAACGAAAATCCCTACGAGGGCAAAAAAAATGAATTAACCGAGCGTCAACTGCAAAAACGCAAACGGTTAAAAAAATATATTCAGAAAAAAAAGCGGTAAATTATGCAAACGGATTTTATTCAAAGTTTTTTAATTAATGATTGGGATCTACGCGGACATATTGTACGCTTGGGCAGTACGCTGCGTGATATTATTTCACAACATGCTTATCCGTTGGAATTAAGCCAATTTCTTGGGCAAATGCTGACGTCAACCTGTTTATTAACCGCTAGCATAAAATTTTCAGGACAAATTACTTTGCAAATGCAAAGTGATGGGTTGGTAAAATTACTGGTTGCCAAATCCGATCATCATTTTAATTTACGGGGTTTAGCGCAGTGGGATGAAAATGCTTTGCCAAAAAATTTAAATGATGCGATTGGCGAAGGCAAATTAGTGGTTACCATCAGCTTAGATAATTCTACCCAACCCTATCAAAGTATTATTGAACTGCGCGATCGCGATCTTGTTAAAAGTTTACAACATTATTTTTTACAATCCGAACAAATCCCCACCAAATTGTGGTTAATTGCCGATGATAAAGAAGCCTTTGGCGTAATGATCCAAGCCTTACCCAATCCTCAGCAAGAAAAAAATTGGCAACAAGCTTTGCAATTATGGAATACGTTTCAAGTAGAACAATTGCGTGAACAATCCAACGAACATTTATTTGCAGATTTAGCTAATTTATGTCAACTGCAATTATTTGAACCTAGGCCCGTGCAATTTCAATGTCATTGCAATATGACCCGCATGCAAAATGCCTTATTAAGCATTGGCTACACCGAAGCGCTGGATATTTTAAACGATCAACAAGTAATTATTGTCACCTGCGAATATTGCAGTCAAGAATACGAATTTAACCGCACGGCCATTGAAGCATTATTTCATAACACGTAACCTGGATCGCGAGGTAGCCTGGAACGGAGCAAAGCTGTAGCCTGGAACGGAGCGCGCAGCCGTAGCCTGGAACGGAGCAAAGCTGTAGCCTGGAACGGAGCGCAGCGGAGATCCAGGATCGAAGTATAAAAAAACTCTGACCCTAACTGTCACCTCGTGCAATTAAGCTTAGCCCTTAAAAATGTGAAAAATAAAACGTCATTGGCATGCAAGATAGGTTTTCCCTATGGTATTAATTAATTCAATCAATTTTTCTCACCCTAATAAATTCTTTAGGATGCTCACGTTAATAGTTTAATTTAATGTTAAAAAAAGGAGCATATTATGAACTCACTTAAAAAAATGATTTTCACCACCGCATTTGTTGCAAGCGTAGGAAGTTTAAATTTGGCGCAAGCAGCTTTAAATAATAATCCAATTACTTTTACCGAAACATTTTCTTCTGCACAAGAAGTAGGGCCAATTGATCCTGCGACTCCCACCAATGTCACTGCTGTTGGAAATTTTAGTTTTGATACCCAATCTCATGATCTCACTTTTAAAATTGTTTATAGCAATTTAAGCGGAGCTGCTACCATGGCACATTTTCATCAAGGTGCCATTAAAACCAACGGACCTGTATTACAAACCATTTGTGGTCAACCGGCTCCAGCGTTATTAGGTAATTGCGCAACAACAACCTCTGGAGTATTACAAGGCACTTGGCATGTCCCCGATAATGATATTGCCATTTTATTAAATGGCGACATGTTTGTGAATTTACACACAACGTTAAATGCCAAAGGAGAAATTCGCGCGCAGTTACAACCTAACGCATAAAACGCATGACTTCAAACCAGGTAGTCTGGAACGGAGCAGGTAGCCTGGAACGGAGCGCAGCTGTAGCCTGGAACGGAGCGCAGCGTAGATCCAGGATCGAAGTATAAAAAAAACTCTGATCCTGGATCTACGCTGCGCTCCGTTCCAGGCTACATGATCTGTTCCAGGCTACTGACTAATAACCGTTGGCATGCCATTTTGTTGTTGGGCAAGGTTGGTGACTTCTGGCCAATCAATCGAGACTTTTTTGCTATCCGTAAATTGATTAATTTTAGCCACCAATGGCGTTAAATTAGCACGCGCTTGAACTTGTTCTTCATGCAAAGGTTGCTCGACTTCTAAATAGAGTTGATGATGGCGCCAGCCTAATTTATAAAAATCATTAATGATGTGAACGGGGGTGCGAACTTCAGCTTGATTAAATAAATATTCAATATCTTCTGGAAATAAATGGATACAGCCGGCACTTGAACGTTTACCCACGCTTTCGGGTTCGTTGGTGCCATGAATTAAATAGGTCCAAATACTTAAACGCAAGGCATAATATCCCAATGGATTAGAATCATTAGAAGGAATATCTTTAGGTAACACGATATTGCGTTGTAAATAATTTTCGCGCACGGATTTGGGTGGATGCCACACTGGATTTTTAATTTTTTCGGCGACATAATAATTTCCAGGCGGAGTATTTTGTCCAATACTGCCAATACCAATCGGGAAGGTTTCCACGATGGGTTTATCTTTGGGAAAATAATACATGCGTAATTCGGCTAAATTAATCACAATACCTTCGCGTACCGCAGGCAAAATAAATTGTGCGGGAATAGTGATTTCCGTATTTTCAGGAATGTGAAAGGGTTTTATGTGAGGGTTCGCCTCAACCAATTCAAAATAGCCAATATCATAACGACGACTGATGTTATCGAAATTATCATTCGCTTGGGCTTTCACAGTATAAACTTGCCCAATAATATCGTTACCGGCTTTAGGCAGCGGATAGTCTGTGGCAAAGGCAAATGAATAGAAAAAGATGCAGAGTAAGCTTAAGATAATCTTGTTCATAATATGGTTACACTACGTAAAGTTAGAGCCTATCATTTTCAAACCGCGGATTATACCCGCTTGTACGGCAAAAGAAAATTAAATTTCATGAGCATTTCGAAATGAGTTAAATCAATAAGTTAGCAGGATAGCCTCGTAAAAATGACGGCTGTTGGGGGCGGGTAAGCGGTTTAGTTTTGTCATACAGTTGACTTAGTGTTGGGTTAGGATAAGATGTCTTAATTGCAACTATCGCTGATGGGATTGAGCTTTGTATCAGTCAATAATAAATTAAAAACCTGAGTGAATAATATGCATGTTTTTACCCGCTTATTAGACAATTTTTTAAAATTTACGGTTAAGCCGAATGCGAGTCCTTTAGAAGAGCAATTAAACGGTGATGAAGATACCCAACTGAATGCATTTACGCTGGGTGTGGAATTTTCCAAGCTGATCAGTAAGTTCTATGTAATTCAAGCAAGGAGCAACACAGATCCTGAGAGCCTTGGCGGTGATGATCTTCGTAGGATTTTGTTCCCTTTTTTTAAATGGTATTTTAATCAAGTTCAACATACTCCAGATAAATTGGAAAAAATTCGAAACAACTTACAGTATTACGCATGCGATGGGATTAAAGCCAGTTTAAGCTTGAGTACAATAGGACTCAAGTGTGGAGCTATTTATGCAACTTTATGGGAATATTTGTCTACGGCAGGAAATAATAATCGTATCATTCAAACAACTTCGAGTACAACCAAGCCCAATACATTCGATTTTAATTCTTTAGAGCAGCAAGCAACTGATCCTAAAAATAAAACATTAACTTTTCTCAGAAATATATTTATTTATCTCCTGAATGGTAACTATCAAAAAGCCTTTGAGAAACTTGTGGTGCTGTATAATTCAATTATGCAGAATACTATCGCTAATACTCAGGCTGTATTAGTTATAGGACAAGATAAACTTCATGAAGAAATAGAAAAATTTTTTAAGATTATCTTAATTAATCCAGATTTGCAGATATTATTTAAATATGATTTTAATGGTTCACTTGATGAAGCTCAGAAAAAACCTATCAAACAACAAGTTCTTGAGCCAGGAACTGGCCCTCAGCTAAGCACCCAACATTCTTTGTTAATGATAGGTAAGCTTAAAAAATATTTTGATGATAACTCAGAGTTTTTTTTGCCGGACACAGAGGATGAGGCAAGTTTGAAATTAATCAATTCAAATTTGCCATCCGGAATAAATGATGATCTTTTGTTAAATCAAATAGGGGGCTATTTATTAGCTCAAGAAAAATTGAATGATATAAACGAAATTTGTGAAAAAACATTAAAACTATTAAAAAATGAAATAAGGAAGCTCTATCATAAAGTTGAACCACAAAATATATTGAAACAAAGTGAACAAGCATTTTTAGATAATTTCCACGACTGTAATGCTAATAATCTTGCCATGCAATTTCCACGTAATATTAGCCATCCCTTGTTAAATATTGCAGTTCGTTCAGTATTAAATCAAGATCTTGCTAATGAAATAACTCAACTTCAAAATGACTACAAATTGATTACTAAACTAACAAGTAAAATTGCAGAACCTTCAGTAGATAGTATTAATCATCTTAATAGCGTGAAGGAATTAACTGCAGGAATTAAATATCGTGAGTATGGCTTTTTTGAAAAATTGCTAAAAATGATTAAAAAAATATTAGGTCAAGAAACTTACCTGGATCGTAAAAATAATTATTTTAATCCGTATTCAATGTGGCACTCACCTCGTGAACAACATTCTCGAGATAACGATAAGTATGTTAAGAGCACACTCTCAACATCCCCAAAACCTATTAATTAACTTCTCATTCCCCTAAAATCCAAGTAAAATCACCTTTTTATTTGAATTGGGAGTATAGAGAATGGCTAAAGATTATCCGCAGTTAACCAAAGAACTGATGGGACTGTTAACGAAATTGCAAAAGCAAATTCCCGAAACCTTAACCGGTTTTAATAGTCTAATGACGGGGGCGACGAAAGACGGTGCGCTCGATAAAAAAACCAAAGAATTAATTGCGCTAGGCATTGCTGTGGCGGCGCGTTGCGACGGTTGTATTGGTTTTCACGTGCAAAAGCTTGTGCAAATGCAAATTGATGAAAAAGCTTTCATGGAAACCCTAGCCATGGCAATTTATATGGGCGGTGGTCCTTCTTTAATGTACGCGCTTGAAGCCTTGCGAGCGTTTGAACAATTTCAACAAATTCAATAAGGAACTTGAGCATGAGTTTAAAAATGATCAGTGCAGGAGAAAACGCTCCTCAACAAGTGAACGTGGTAATTGAAATTCCCGCTCGCGGCGAACCCGTCAAATACGAAATCGATAAAGAATCGGGTGCAATGTTTGTCGATCGCTTTTTAACCACCGCCATGCGCTATCCGTGTAATTATGGTTATATCCCGCATACCTTATCGGAAGACGGCGATCCGGTGGATGTGTTAGTCATCACCCCGCATCCGTTAGTGAGTTGCAGCGTGATTAAGGCGCGCCCGATTGGCATGTTAAAAATGACGGATGAAGCAGGTATTGATACCAAAATTTTAGCAGTTCCCATCAGTAAATTATCGCGCGATTACGAACATGTGAAAGCACCGCAAGATTTACCGGTCTCACAACTCGAAACCATCGAACATTTCTTTGAACATTACAAAGATTTAGAACCCAACAAATGGGTAAAAGTCGAAGGTTGGCAAGGAGTCGAAGCCGCTCATCAAGAAATTATCAACAGCATCGAGCGTTATAAAATAAGTTAGAGCGAAGCCTGACGTAGCCTGGAACGGAGCCTGACGTAGCCTGGAACGCAGCGAAGCGGAGATCCAGGATAAGTAATATAAAAAAATAAATTTTAAATTTAATATAGTTTGTTCGTGGGATTAGAGATCGAGGATTAATTGGGTTAAATCCTGGATCTCCGCTTCGCTGCGTTCCAGGCTACAATTACAACTCCCGCAACTGTTTTAAATACGATTCTTCATCGGGTAATTGTTGATCGCGTTGGGCTTGCCATAAATTTTCTGCTAAGACTTCCAGCATTTGATGTTCGACTTGATGTTGATCGGCTGATTTTTTCGATAAGGTTAAAAATATCTCATAAATGCCGCGTGGACGATTGGTGTGAATTTGTTCGCGTAAGCTTAAATGCAAGGATAAATGCAAAAAAGGATTGGTTTGGCCAAATTCAGGAGGGAAATCTTGATCGGGATCGTAAATTAATTTCTCGATAAAAGGAATATATTCAGCATGTTCTTGGATCACCGCCACAATTTCACGTTCCAACGGTTCAAGTGGTTGCTGATTTTTAAATTTTTGCCAAGTTTGAAAATAAAATTGGCGTAATTGATGACGTTCATAACTTAACATAACTTTATTTTCTCACGATAATTTCATCGGCAAAATCACCATTTGCATGCCTTCTAAATGTAAGCGTCGTTGCAAATTAGTGGCAGTATCGTTGTGTAAAATGCGGCGTAACCAATTATCATTACTAAATAATAACTGACAGGCGAAAAATACACTATTAGGAAATTCTTTATTAATTCGAATCGATAAGTCCGTTAGCTTTTGCACCGGATCAATTCCATAATCACGATAACATTTGGCGGCAATGCCTTGGCTGTGAGCGAAATTCATACAATAGGTTAAATCGTCTTCGACTTCACGTTGCATGGAATTAATCACCTGCTCGCGATTAAAACTTCCCACATCGACCACGCCAACGCGAACAAATACATAATTTTTAAAATGATTGGGGAATAAACGTTGTGCCCATAAAATAGTGTGCATGGCAGCACCACGACTTTTATTAATAAAAAAGACCGCAGTAGGAGCTTCCTTTTCTAATTCTGGCTGTGAACCTTGCGGAATTTTAATGTCTTGATCAAGAATTTGGTCGGCTGCTTTTAATAATTCTTCGGTACTGCGATAATAACGTTTAATTAACATACATAGCGCGACAACACCTCCCGTGATCACAATACAAAACCAACCGCCTTCAAAAAATTTAGTGAACGTCGTTATTAATAAAATACTCGCGCATATAATCATTCCGGTACTGGAAAATGCTAATCGTAATTTCCAATTACAGTGTTTCGGACGTTTTAAAATCCAATGTTTAGTCAGACCAACTAATGAAATGGTAAACGTTAAAAATACATCGATGCTGTATAACACAATTAAATAACTGACGTGACCATGACTCCAAAATAAAATAAACAGTGCGGCAATACCAAATAAAATAATGCCATTTTGAGTGACTAAACGATTGGATAAATTGCGAAAACGATTTGGCACCCAAGAATCCAAGGCCATATTTGCCAGCACCGCAGGGCCGCCTAAAAATCCCGTATTCGCTGCAACAAACAACATACCGGCCTCTAGGGCAAGTGCGGTAATTAATATGGCGTGCCCATATTGCCAGTGAGCTAAAATCGATTCAAAGGCTACCGCATTTAATGTTTTTCCAGGAACAGCATGCACTTCCCATAATAAATACAGCAAGGTAATTCCGGCTGCGGTAAAACTTAAGGATAATGCCATGTAAAACATGGTCCATTTTCCCGTGCGCACTCGCGGTTCTGCGAGTGTGTTAACATTATTGGAAACGGCTTCAATACCAGTGTAGGTGCCGCCTCCCAATGAATACGCTCGTAATAAAAAGACGATCACAAAACCCCAACCCATAAAATGACCTACAGTTTTGGTTTCTGCCACAGTTTTGTTTAACATAATCCCTAAATGATCGCCGTGAGAAAAAATACCATACACAATTAAAAAAGCATGAATAACCACAAAACCTATAAATATCGGCATTAAGATTTTAATGGATTCTTTCATGCCGCGTAAATTTAAAATAATTAAGGCAATAATAATAACAGTTTCGATTTCTAGTTTATAATCTTGAAAACCAAGCGGTAATAAACTAAAAAAGGCATCGACCCCGCTGGCAACGGAAATGGCAATGGTTAAAACATAATCGACAATTAAAGCTGCGCCCGATAAGAGTCCAAGAGAGGGATTTAATAATTTAGTAGCAACTTTATAGCCGCCACCACCATTGGGAAATAATTCGATCACTTGGTTATAAGATAATGCAATAATAAACACGGTGAGTGCAGTGGCGATGGCTAAATAGAGCCCTAAATGTTGATGCGCCCCTAACGCTAAAAAAGATTCTTCTGGACCATAACATGAGGAAGATAAACCATCAGCACCTAAACCAATCCAGGCGAAGAGGGCAATTAACGCGACATGTTCACGCGTGGCTGGACTGAGTGGATTACGAGGTGGGCCAATAACAATGCGGCGTAATTTGCTAAACATATGTGTTTATGATATCCCTTAAAATAATCGTGGTGGCGATTATACTCTTTCTCAAGTTATTACAACATATTTTTTTCTTCATATTCACACAGATTTTTAATAGTACAACTATCACAATGTGGCTTGCGGGCGGTGCAAGTATAGCGTCCATGCAGAATTAACCAATGGTGCGCATCCTGTTTAAATTCAGCGGGAATAATTTTTATTAATTCATTTTCAACATCGCGTACTGTTTTACCCGGGGCAAGTTGAGTGCGATTTGCCACACGAAAAATATGGGTATCTACCGCAATGGTGGGTTGATGAAAGGCCGTATTTAAAATAACATTCGCCGTTTTGCGACCAACGCCTGGCAATTTTTCCAATGCTTCACGCAGATTCGGCACTTGCGAATGATGTTGTTGAATTAATATTTCGCACGTTTTAATAATATTGTTGGCTTTACTATTATAAAGCCCAATGGTTTTAATATAGTTTTTTAATGAATTTAAACCCAATGCGAGTATTTTTTCTGGAGTATTTGCAACAGCAAATAATTTTTCTGTTGCCTTATTGACACTCTTATCAGTTGCTTGCGCAGAGAGAATAACCGCAATTAATAATTCAAAAGGAGAGTGATAAATTAATTCGGTTGTCGGGTGTGGATTATCTTGTTGAAAGCGTTCAAATATTTTTTTTATTTTTGCTTTGTTCATGAGGATAAGTCTTTTTTGGATTTAACCCGCGCCAACGCTTTGGCAATATAATCTTGGCGCTGTTGAATTTTAGTAGGTTGCGAAATAGTGTGAGTTTCGGTGAGAGCTAGGCGTTGTTGGTGAGCTTGATAACGTGATTTTGCGAGGTTAGCTCTCGCCGTTTTTTCAGGTATTGTGGATTCTGTAATCGGTTGCATAACAATACAATCCATAGGACAAGGTTCAACACACAACGCACAACCGGTACATTCTGTTGGAATAATACTATGCATGCGTTTACTGCTGCCAAAAATTGCATCCACTGGACACGCTTGAATACACTTGGTGCAGCCGATACACTCG
The DNA here is from genome assembly GCA_026125385.1 of Legionellales bacterium. Classification (NCBI taxonomy): domain Bacteria; kingdom Pseudomonadati; phylum Pseudomonadota; class Gammaproteobacteria; order Legionellales; species Legionellales bacterium. Next base: position 118,267 of record JAHCLG010000003.1, on the reverse strand, counting down.
TCTTCTTTAATTACTGCAATCATGGGTTTCTTTTCGCGCTCGCGCATCGAATCAATAAACGGTGCGGGATCAATCGCTAATAACTCTCCAAGATTTTTTAAGGTTTCAACCCCTCCAGGCAAGCAGCGATCGATATTGGCTTCACCTTTTTCTAGCGCACGCGCATAGGGTTTGCAACCAGCATAATCGCATAATCCGCATTGTGTTTGCGGTAGTAAATTTTCAATGTCATCACTGCTAATATTTTTTTTCATGTTGGCGAAATTAATGCATTTAATTGATCATCGGTAATGCGCTGCATGAGTGGTGAAAATGGATTAATGGTATGATCGAGCAAGGGAGTGGCTAAATTAGCCCACGTTAAAGGATCGCAATTTAAAAATTGCTCTGATTGCTCTGCCATGCGCGGTAAAATGGGTTTTAAATAAATCATTAATAGTCGAAATAAATTTAACCCTTGCGTGCAAATTGCTTGCACCAATTGGTGTTGGCCTTCTTGCTTATTCAATGCCCAGGGTTTTTGTTCGTCAATGTATTGATTGGTTTTATCGGCTAATTCCATAATCATTTTTACTGCCCGCGAATATTCGCGGGTTTCATAAGCATCAGCAATTTCTTCACTGGCGCTGACTAATTCGTTAAACAATTGTGGATGAATAAGCTCAGCACTTAATTTTCCCTGATTATTTTTATGAATAAATCCAGCACAACGGCTGGCAATATTCACTACTTTACCGACTAAATCGCTATTAATACGCAATTTGAAATCTTCTAAATTTAAATCAATGTCACTGAGTTGTGAATTTAATTTGGCGGCAAAATAATAACGTAAATATTCAGGATTTAAATGATTTAAATAATGACGCGCATTAATAAATGTGCCGCGAGATTTCGACATTTTTTGCCCATCCACCGTGAGAAAACCATGAGTAAAAATGGCTGTGGGTAAACGGAAATCGCTACCCTGCAACATCGCAGGCCAAAATAACGCATGAAAATACACAATGTCTTTGCCAACAAAATGGTATAATTCGGTCGTGCTATTGTTATCCCAGTATTCGGTAAAATTTAATGACCGTTGTTCACACAAGTGTTGAAAACTCGCCATGTAGCCAACAGGTGCGTCCATCCACACATAAAAATATTTATGTGCTTCACCTGGAATTTCAAAGCCAAAATAAGGCGCATCGCGTGAAATATCCCATGCTTCCAAACCACTGCTAAACCATTCGGCGAGTTTATTGCGGACTTGTTCTTGTAAGGCATCTCCTTGCATCCACTTAGTTAACATGGCGGTATAATTGGGTAATTCAAAAAATAAATGTTCAGACTGTTTGCGAATAGGAGTGGTATTTGAGACCACTGAAATTGGATTTTTTAACTCTGTCGGCGAATAGGTAGCACCGCAACTTTCGCAGGCATCGCCATATTGATCGCCAGCACCACAACGCGGACATTCACCTTTCACAAATCGATCGGGTAGAAACATATTTTTTTGACTGTCGTAGGCTTGTTCAATGGTGCGTCGGGAAATATCGCCTTTTTGCGCTAAACGTTGATAAATGATTGTGGCTAATTCGCGGTTTTCCTGACAATGGGTGGTGCCGTAATGATCGACGCTGATTAAAAAATCGTGAAAGTCGAGTTGATGTTGTGATTTCACGGCATCGATAAATTCTTCCGGTGTTTTATTTTCGCGCTCGGCACGCAACATCACGGGTGTGCCATGCGCATCGTCGCCACTGACGTAATAACATTCATGCCCGCGCAGGCGTTGAAAACGCGCCCAGATATCCGTTTGAATGGCTTCCAAAATATGCCCTAAATGAACATCGCCATTGGCATAAATTAAGGCACTGGTCACCAGAATTTTACGTTGTTTCACACCATTCTCCACAGGAAATTTTGGTCGCTCACTATACCGTTATCTGTTGAAAATAGGAAGTTATCGCAGTATGATGGTTTTTGTATGTCACTACGAAAAAAGGGTATTGAGGGAATTATGCAGCCACTGTAATCTTGGCTCATTGGAAAAGTATAAAGAAAATCAAGGTATTGGTACTTTATTATGCACAGAAATGGAACACAAGCACAACAGTTTTTATTGAATTTTGGTGGATTGCATTACAATCTAACTTCCAACAGTGATGAAATCGATGTTGCTGTTCTCGCGTGCCGTTTTTACTATCTATTTCCCCATCGTTGCACTCGTTTTTCTCTTCCTAATTTAGATAATATTGAATTTGAACTTCATTCCTTTTGGCCACATGTGGCCTTGAAAGTGATACTTAACAATGAAACACCAGTGTCTAAAGCGCAATTTCGTGATTTAATGGATTCAGCAGAAGAGATTATTGCAAAAAAATATTCTTTGTTGAACTATAATTGCGTAACGGCTGTATCAACACTATTAGCAAATGCTTATGCTTTAGGTGAATATGTAAATAACAATGGAGATTTCTACTCAAATTGGATTAATTCTTATGATAACATTTGCTCATTTGAAAATTTTACAGATGAACAATTTGTTATACTGAAAGATTTTATATCAACATCGGATAATCTGGATCAAGAAATAGTCGATAGGATAAATAATTGCACTGATAATGCAAGCTTGAAAAAACAGTCCTTTTCTTCAAAACAGGCTAAATATTTAAAATCAATACTTAAAACTTGTAAACCAGAGCTTGCAGACTTAATAGCAGAAAAAAACATTCTTGATTTTTCTGTGATACGATCTAGTCAAAAAGGAAGTGTGGCTAATCCTTTCGATAATACGAATATTTTTTTACCGGGACAATTGCAAAAGGTAGTTGTTAATAATGTGACCAATCCGTTTAATTCTGTTACAGATGAAAGTTCACAAGATTTAGATGCTAATACTCTTGCTTGCTTCTATCGAAAATACCAAGAAAAATTAAAAATTCCCTTCATGAAATATTTCAGTTTTTGGAGCGGATCGCGCTCGTTATCCTTTCAAGCACTTACTCGCCACTGTTTAGGACTCAACCAAGAAGCAGGATATAGCGGCGAACGCACCTTGTCCGTTTTGTTTGAGATAAAATGGTTAGAAAAAGACATTAATGAAAATTACATCACCACTAAAGATGCACCAATTGAATTTAAAAATGAATACGCATTGCAGAAAAAGATTATAGATTCGATTGTCAAAGTAAGAAACTTGAAATATTAAAATTATGTTAAGCAAAAAAGATTTATTTTGCAATAAAGCAGCGATAAAATCGCAATTATTTTAGAGAATGATGATGGCCAAAACACAAAATCAACCAATTCAATTTTTAATTAAATTAAATAATAATACTAAAACGACTTGTGAGCAGGATAAAAATGTCGTCAATATCATAATGAATATGGCTCAGAATGCTGCTATTCCACTTAAATGCACACACTTTACTATTCCAAATTTGCCAGGCCTTCATTTTGAACTCTATACAGCGGGTAATGACGTTAGCTTAAGAATTTTTTTAGATAAGCAATCGAAATATTTTAACTGCGCTTTGATGTATGGTGCTCATCGTTATAAATATAGTTACTATATTTTCAGTCTTTTTAAAAAACTTATCACTGAAGCAGTTGGGATAAAAGCCACAAACTCAGAGGCTGAAAAAATTTCGACAATTGCAAAAATATTGGATCTCATTATTTCTTTTGGTATCAAAATGCAAGATATTCATTATTCTTCAGCCATAAGAATGTATTGTTATTATAATCTACTATCACCCGATCAACTAAATTACGAAAACTTTTTAAACGCAACTGCGCCAATAAATAGCGCATTTAAAGAAACTCACACCTCTTCTGAAGCGTTGCATGCAAGTTTAGTCAGAGAAGAGCAGGCCGGAAATTTAAATATTCAGCGCACGCAACTCGATCAGTTTTGGGATAAATATTCTCAAAAAATAAATCAAAGTCGTAATCCATTTGCCAGTTATTTTAATTTTTGGAAGAAAAATACATTGTCGTATGAGAATTTAGTTCAACATTGTCTAGGGAAAGATAAAGGCTATACTGGAAAACGCACCTTGGCGATATTGTTGGAAATGAAATGGTTAAAAGAAAATGCACAAAGCAAAATTCACTACTGCCTAACAAGAGCGACGCCACCCGAGTTTGAAGTTAAATATAATGAATATACACAGAGCTTAAATAAGCCAGGCTCATGCTGGTAAACAATGCTTTATTGAGCAGTCTCACTCATCATGCTAAACTTAGCCCCATTTTAATCCCTCACTCCTTTGCACGACACTTATGAATGAATTATCAACGACCTTAGAAACGATTAAGCCTTTGGGCTTAAACCATACCTTGCGCGAGTTGCGCGCTATTAAATCTATTAGCGGCAATCGTATTGAATTAGAATTTGGTTTTCCTGTGCTTTCCCAGTTAAAGGAGTTAGCAAACGCAATTAAAAACGCGCTTCAACAACCGAATCTCACTATTCATATCAAACAAGCGATTATTCCTCACCAAGTCCAAGCGGGTTTAAAACCATTAGCTGGCGTGAAAAATATTATTGCGGTCGCGTCGGGAAAAGGAGGCGTCGGTAAATCCACTGTGAGTGTGAATTTAGCATTGGCATTGCAATATTTAGGCGCGAAAGTAGGATTGCTCGATGCCGATATTTACGGCCCCAATCAACCACATATGTTAGGTGCTCATCGTCATCCTTACAGTCAAGATGGTAAACACATGGAGCCTATCGTTAGTCACGGTTTGCAAACGATGTCGGTGGGCTATTTGGTGGAACGCGATACCGCTATGATTTGGCGCGGTCCGATGGTGACCGGTGCGTTAATGCAAATGATAAGCGATACACAGTGGCAAGATTTAGATTATCTAATTCTCGATTTACCTCCTGGCACGGGCGATATTCAATTGACTCTTGCGCAAAAAATTCCGGTGGCTGGCAGTGTGATTGTTACCACGCCTCAAGATATCGCACTCTTAGATGTGCGCAAAGCGATTAATATGTTTGCCAAAGTAAAGGTGAATATCCTTGGTGTGGTGGAGAATATGAGTGGTCATGTGTGTTCTCAGTGTGGGAATGTCGATGCGATTTTTGGTGAAGAAGGTGGTGCTCATATTGCCAATGAATTTAAATTACCTTTATTAGGAAAAATTCCATTAGAGCGGCGTATTCGTGAATTAGCCGATAATGGCACACCCACCATGGCATTAGAGCCCGAGTCAGCCACGGGAAAATTATATCAAAACCTTGCATTACAAACGGCAGTTACGTTAAGTTTACAACCTAAAACTTACGCACATAAATTTCCTGAAATTGTGATTAACCCTAACTCCAAGAAGGATCAAAAACATGAGCATTAAAGCGGATCGTTGGATACGTTATCAAGCCCAAGAATTCGGTATGATTGAACCGTTTGCTGCTGAACAAGTTCGCCATGTGGATGGTAATAAAATTGTGTCATATGGAACGTCAAGTTATGGTTATGATGTGCGTTGCGCACGCGAATTTAAAGTATTTACCAATATTAATTCCGCGATTATCGATCCGAAAAATTTTTCAGATGGCAGTTTTGTGTCGATTGAAGCGGATACCTGTATTATTCCACCGAATTCGTTTGTGTTGGCAAGAACGGTGGAATATTTTCGTATTCCTCGCAATATTTTAACTGTGTGTTTAGGCAAATCGACTTACGCGCGCTGCGGAATTATTGTTAACGTTACGCCACTCGAACCCGAATGGGAAGGGCATGTGACCTTAGAATTTTCCAATACCACACCGCTACCCGCAAAAATTTATGCTAACGAAGGTGTGGCGCAAATGTTATTTTTTGAATCTGATGAAGTGTGTGAAATATCGTATAAAGATCGGGGTGGAAAATATCAAGGTCAACAAGGGGTGACGTTGCCACGTACTTAAAAGTAAGCAAATGCGCTCTAGCACAGAAAATTGGCCGTTTATGTCTAAAATAGGAGCCTTTGAACAGGCTCTAAGAGCGCAGTAATTCACCGAAATCGATGATATTAGAAAAATAATCGGCATCTAATAATTCGTCTGTGACGCCATTGACGTGAATTAACACCGGACGACACGAAACATGACGTGGAATTTTTAAGCGAGAAATTTTTTCTTTCATATCAGAGACCACATTCATTCCTATAGGTCGCTTTGAGAATTTAATTTCGCAAATATAGACTGTGTCAAATTTAGTTTGGATCAGATAATCAATTTGACAGCCTTTTTGTCGTGCAGTGGGTCTTTGGAAAAATGGATTATCCGCAACAACTTCTTCGGGTTTAATACCTAATAGTTGAATAATGGCTGCATGGTTATTTAACACTAAATTTTCAAATTGAAGCCCTAATATCACTTCCCAGCCAGGTAATAAAACTAACGCAACATCTTTGTATCTATCTTTTTCAATTTTTGTTTTATTGGGTAATATATATTTTAAATAAAAGCGCACATAATTATCTTTCAATCTATATTCACTTAATTTTGAAGTTTTGCCTGTCTTAAGATGCCACGTATAATCTCTGGCAATAAATCCAGCTAATACTAAATCATTTAAATAATCATCAAACGTTCCTGTTCGAACTAATCCCACATTTTCGGCTAACTCATCTGCCGTAGCTGGTCCTTTTACTAATTGCTTTACAATATTTTTATATATTTCACTACGCTTAGAAAAAATATCGGAAAAAATATGCTCAAATTCATTTATAAGAGGTGCATTTTTTGAAAAGCACAGGCGTTTTATATTTTCTTCTGCAGAAATTTTTGGATTTAATAATTCTAAATAACGAGGTACTCCACCAGTCACGGTAAAAATCTTAAATTTCTCAAATGCTGATACATTTTTATCCTGTTTATTCCAAAATTTATTACATTCGTTAAGCGGTAATTCTTCCAATGTCATGTACATGGAGGGTCGCCCCATGAAGCCAGTACTTCTGACAATGTTTTTTTCGATCCAGGATGAGACCGATCCGCACAAGATTAATATTAATTTTGGATTTTTTTTAAAGTATAAATCCCAAGCATTTTTAAGTTTGCCTAAAAAATCTGGATCTTTCGATCCCATCCACGAAATTTCATCAAAAAGAATAATGACTCTGCCTTGTTTAGTTTTTTCTGAGAGTAATAGAAATAACTTACTCCAGTCATCTGCAATTATTTCTGGTAATCCTGTTTGAATGTGCAATTGCCTAGCAAATTCATTAAGCTCAGATTGTTTAGTCGTTTCTGCGGTGGGCGGGATACCTGAAAGCACATAAAATAGTTTGTCTTTAGCGAATTCTTCAATCAAACGACTTTTCCCAATGCGTCTGCGACCTTGAAGTATCACAAGACTTGCAGTTGGCTTTTCCAGCAAGTTATCCAATTCTTTTAATTCTTTAGCTCGTCCAATAAAGCTTGTCATTGGTTACCCCATACTATTTAGATTAGATAGTCACTCAGCCCACTGACAACAAATGCGTTATCGCAGATTTGTTGTCAAGGTTTATCGATTAATTATACGACAACAAATAGGCTATTGCATCTTTGTTGTCAAATGACCAAAGGGATTTTTCTGGGGAGGGTCGGGTAAGATTATGGATAGGCTTTAAAATAGAGCTGAGATCATCGCCAATATTCAACGACCATCCACACCCCAATTAAAATAAACGCAACGCCGGCGATTAATTTAAGAGGTACCATAGTTAGATAGCGCGATGCCAGATTGCCAACTAATACGGCAATTGCAGTCGAGGTGATTAAAGCGGCTGAGCAAACTAAAAAGATGAGCCAAGGTGGGTATTGATGTTCGGTAGCAAATAACATCGTTGCCAGTTGGGTTTTATCCCCAATTTCGGCAATCAGCATGGTAAAATAAATAACGAATAAGCCACTAATCTTCATCACCCTCTTCGTGAGTGGCGTCTTTAATCGGTAAATGACGATTATTATTCACCCATTCGCGTAATTCTTTCCCGGGCTTAAAGTGTGGACTGTATTTAGAGGCGGTCACCACTTTTTCGCCTGTTTTCGGATTATGCGCGTTGCGAGGTGGGCGATAGTGTAAACAAAAACTGCCAAAGCCGCGAATTTCAATCCGCGTGCCATTGCCTAAGGATTCGCTCATCAATTCGATAATGTAATTGACCGCATCCCCCACGTCCTTTTCTGGTACCTGGGTTAATTTGCTGGCGATCGCAGTGATTAATTCGGATTTAATCATGGCTTTTACAGCATTCGCTGCCCCCTAAAGATTGGATAGGTACGGGTTTGAGTGAGAATATTGCCGCTAAAACAGTAACATAGCTAACTCAATCCATTGTGTTATAAATATAGCAGGCAAATCGAACTTTGACAGCAAAATTGCAGCAGCTTACAAAAAAAAGAGAGATTTTTTAGTAAGTTAGTGGACAAACACTGTATTTTTGACCTGATTGTCCGCCTATTGTCATTCATCGAACGTTACGGCAATCCCATGACTTAGCAGAGGTTTTTGCTGATACCACATCCCATCAGATGTGATGACTAATGCTTCGCTGGAGAGTAAATCGATAACATAAGGATACAAACGATTTTGTAGGTAGCATTGGAAGGAGGGGGTATAAATGCTGGGGGTGGAAATTAACAGAGCTTATTGTCAATACAGTGCAAAAGGGTTATAATCTATCATTCAATCCTGAACCAGATTAAATAAAAATACCAAAGGGTCTCATGCCCTTGTTAACAAAGAGAAAATGATAAATGGAACCGGATCTAAATTCTGCTGAAAATATGCCTGGCCACTTTTTAATATTCGACCGTGGGGTTGCGGAGACTGAACTTCAAGAGAAATATGTGAAAGGCGCATTGTTGCGAGCGTTTGAGCAACTCACTCTAAGTGAGTTAAGTGATAAAACTTTAATTGACTCAATTGCCAAAAATTTAGCTTGGTTAATCGACGGTTGGATGGAACAAAATCATTTTCCCCGTTGCATTAAATTTCTTAATGAAATGCAGCACAAGAATTCATTGCCATTACACAACTTACTGTATCGGCTTGATTTAAAAACACAAGCCTTGCTGACATTAGAACGCTTAGAGTATTTAGCCTATTTAGCGAAAAAAAATCAACCTCCCATTGTCTTTTCATATCGTCCGCAAAATATCTTGCAGTGGGCGGTTTTTGCAGAATTATATCCGGCAAACGTGACGGATTTAATTTTCGATAGCATAGTCAATGGCACAAACGAAGAATTTGAATTAGTCGTTAAGCTCGATTTTTTTAATCCTTATGCGTATTTGCGGGGTGTTCATACCTATTTTTCTCAAATTGAAAAAAGTCAAGTGTTGTCTGTAGATCAAAAAGAGCATAGAAAAAAAATTATTGCCTCTCTGCAGGCGGAATTTAGTCAGTCGAGAAACCAAGCGGGTATAAGCATTCAACCTGATATCACGCAATTTTCTTTGCCAGATACGGTGGGTTTTTCCGCAGAGCTTGCCAATTTGGTGGCACATATTCCTGATGATTATCAGGTTCCCGATTGTCCACCAGCCAGTATTGAGAAATTTTTTAAAATACTGGCTTGGTTAAACGTTAATGGTTGTACTAAATTAGTAGAACAATTAGAAAGTAATAAATCTATTAGGAAGGCTCAAGTTTTTGAGCGGCTTGTTGATCGAATAGAGATCTTTGCAACTCACCTTTGGAGTTTGCAGCAAACAAAAGCGACTATCGGCAATGATCCCACTAAAGCATCAAAACGAAAACAATTAGAAGCGATGCTAGAAGATTTTTATGCGCGCGTAAAAGATGCCGAATATATCGAACAGGCTGGCAATTGTGTCGAAGGAGTTGAAGAAGCGCTAGTCCAACTAGAATCTACTTTGAATATTTCTTATCATCAACGTTATTTCAGTTACGCTCAACGCAAAGTATTGTTGCGTTTTTTTAATCTATATCAAGTTGATACCCGCCTTGAAACCCATCTCGATAAAGCCATGGTATCGGCGGAGGTTGGACTATTTTCTCCCAGCACTTATCGATTTGATTCTTCTAGGTTATCGGTGTCAAACAGATATTTACGCGCATTTGGGCGAGAAACCCTCGTCGCCTATCGGCAAGAGTTAGAGGCTCTTTACCATAATATCGAACATTTACTTGCACAATTAACAAACCCGCTCTACTGCGATGTTTACACGATAGAAAAGCTACTAGCAGTTTGCAATGGATTACAGGCTATACAACTTGATTACACCCATGAGACATTATTGCAAGAGCTTTGCAACACACAATTAGATATAAAAAGTTGGTGTGAAAAAGCAACAGACACAACTGGTTTGGAAACATCAGTTTTTGAAGGGCTTTTGAAAAGTCTGGGCGAAATAAACGATTTAAACAAGATTGCACAAGAGCTTAATAAATTATCTAAAGATGATAGAAAAAAACTTAGCCCCGTTCAATTAAAAAGTATTTTAAATATTATTTCTGAAAAATCTTCTGATAAGGTGACACCCCCTAGTATAATAAAATGGTTAGAAACCATCCCAACAAATATTTATGAAAACGTTGCTGAAAATTCTAGTACTTCTGCCACCTCAGCTATTGAACCATCATTTCAACCCATTAATCTTAACCCAAATGCGAAAAGAACATTTCTCAAAACGATCAAACAACATATCAAAGCATTATATCCGCCTCAAGAATACCCAAATAATTCCATTTTACACAATAAGGTAAGTGCTTTTTTGAGCAGTACTGCTGCGTTTACCGAAGAAGATAATGCATTTTTAGATCGACTATTAAACGCCCCCGACGGTTTAGACATACTCAAGGCGGTGATCAATAATATGTCGCTAGATATCAATCCGGAACGTTTATTTACTTGTACTAAGAACGGCAAAAGTATTTATAACGCGTTTGCTAACGATCCTATACTGAGTGAGTGGTTGTTTGGTTATCAACTCAAGAATACTGTAACATTATTGGAACCTCAAGTTGAACCTGACATCAATAACATATTGGCACCTGAATTTGAACGCGCCATCAATACCTTGGCTAATTTCACTCATGGAGAATTTGTAGCCTTGAAAGAATATATTAATGCTATAAATTCTGATGAGCATCCACATAAAAAATTAATTAACAAAATAAAAAATATTAGCAGTAGTAACATAACGTGTTCTTGGAAAGAAGTTTATTTTACTCCATCAGAAATAGCACAAATTAAAGAATTATTGCCGGAGAATGTTTTAACGCCGGAGAATGTTTTAACAAATAAACTTCTGACAACCTCGGGAACCTCCAGCTTTTATCAAGCGTTAGAAACGCTTGCACCCAATTCTTCTGCAGATTTACAGTGGCACTTGCAAACCGAAGATTTACTCCACACAGGCTCTGTTCATTTTTGGTTGGGTTACTTATCAAAGGATAAAAAATATTGTCGTGACGATGGATTAGACGATGGATTAGACGATGGATTAGACGATGGATTAGACGATGGATTATTGGAGGAACTTTTAAAGTATTTTAGTGTTAAAAATAAAATGCCCTATCAGTACAATACGTTTGCTGAATTGTTGGCGGAAATTTTACAAAATAAATTAAGTCAAGGTCCTGATGCGTTAAGCATCCTAGTGACGACATTTCTAGAGGCGCGGTTACAGGAACAACAAGTATGGCTGCAGAAACAAGATCAACAGCTTAATGAACAACAAAAATCTGCTGCTCGGTCTGCCTATTTAGCCACAGCAGCATTATTAAAATCAAACTCGCCGCTAAAAGATGAAACACTGCAAGCGCTGAGCTCAACAAATTTGCTAACGGCATCTCCCAAACTTTGCGCGCAAGCAGCAATCGCCATTGAATGTGCGGGGGGATTATCCCAGGAACAAGTCGATCTGCTAAATAAAATGGTAATTGCAGACGATAATTCACCGGAGTCATTGAAGTTATTAAGTAATACATTAAATCAGCAATTTTTATTATCTTCTGCTGAGTTTAATGCGCCGGTTGATAGGGCTGTTTTGGCTAAGATATTGTTAGAATATATGCAATCTCGCCCTTATGAAGGTGATATTCCTGCTGTTTTTAACGTGCTCAAAAAGATTAAATCGTATCTTGTTAATATTGATATAAGCAATTCATCTGAAAGCCTTAGGGGGTTTTATGGTGAGCTTCAGAATTTATATAAATTGAAGAATCGTAGAGATGTTGATTTGGAAATTAGGTTGGCATATTTTTCCCCGAATCCTTCCGATGCCACAATTACATTTTCAAATTATTCTGAGTTAGAAAATAGAGTTTTTAAAATTTTAGCATTATATGTTATTTCAGAAAATGAAAAGGAAGAGCTTATAAAATTATTATTAAATAATAAAAATAGCATTAATGAAATTTTTTCTGATATTCTGAATGTTTTTAAGATGATTTCATTTTTTTATCAACGTTTTGAAGTTAATCAATACAATACATATCCGGACTTTGACTACAAATCGGTTATCACCTCATGGCTTGACGTAAGATTAAAACGTATGGAGCCAAACAATGCTCTTGGGGAACTAGAGCTTTTTATTAAAATACTTAACAGTGATAATCCTGGTATATTAAGTAATATTGACTATTTTAAGTTTTATTTAACGTCATTTAAAGATCTTTATAAAAAGAATGCTTCTATTAGCGCTGCAATTAATGCATTAATTTCTACAGAAAGTTTAAAAAAATTGATGAAAAACGTTAAGTGCACGCGTGCTGCGGTAGAGTTAATTAAAGATTTTTTTCCTGAAGAGGAAGCCGCAAAAAAAATTGCCGAATTGCTCGATCTAAACTCTTTAATAATGCTGAATACTCCCCCCCATGAAACAGGAATGGTTGTAAAATTAGTAAATGATTTTCTGCCGGAAGATTTAGCCGCGGAAAGAGTAACTGAGTTGCTTGACTTGAGTGATAGTAAATTGCAATCTAGAATTGATTTTGCCCTTCCTTTTGAGCGCTGGGGGAATAAGGTTTATGAATTAGCAATATTAATTGATGAGTCCTTTTCAAGGCCTGTAGTCATTAAAAAAATTACCATATTATTCGATTCAAAGTACTTGAAAAGCAAATTTTCTGATTTTCCTTCAGATGGAATTAGTAAGATACATTATTTAGTCAGGTTAATAAAGTCTTTTAAAGAAAAATATTCATCTTTTGATGTTAGCTTGTTAAATAATGATTTTTTCAACCTTGATTTATTAAAAGATAAAGCTAATATGGGCGAAATTCATCTTTTGGTGAATATAGTTAAAAACATTTTTGAAGGAGATAAGCTTCAAGAAAAAATTAACGAATTGCTCGATATAAACTATTTAAAAGATAAAATTTTATCCCATGATGATAAGTTTAGCGCAACTTTTCAGGCTGCATCTTTAATTAAGAAAAATTTTCCGGAGGAAGAGGCTCTTGGAAAAATTAACAGCTTGCTCGGTTTATTAGACTTAAAGTCTAGCATTAATGATGACAATCGGATTCAAGGTTTTTTAACACTCATCATAAAAATTCTTCCAGAAGACTTAGTACGTGAACAATTTAAAGATGTGTTAAATGCGGGTTATCTGAGGGGTAAATTGAAATGCAGCGCAGAATTGGTAGGATGTATAGAATTAATTAAAAAATTTATAGACAATTCGCAAAATATAATTAGAGAATTGCTTAAATATGAGTATTTAAAAGAAATTTCATTATATGACATCACTTTAGATTCAGCTTTTGATTTAATTATAAAGTACCTTTCTTCTGAATCTGAATTACCATTGCAAGACATGGGGGAATTTTTCGAGTGTTTTTCTAAAGATAAATCTGAATATGCTGGCATTGATCTTTATCAAAGATATAACAGATATATTGACCTCGCGTTTAAAAAACTGAGCAGTCACAAAGATATTTTAGTTAAAAGTATTTGTGAATATTTCACTAATAATGGCAAGATTTTTAATGATGGAATTTTTTTAAATGGTTTTACTTTATCTGCAGGGAAATCACAGTACGGTGCAAAAAAATTACCGTTTGGCATTCGATTCCTTTTAGAAAAATTCACTCACGGGATGGATAATATAAGAAAATCCGTGATTCAGGAATTGCTTAAATTCCCTGCATTCAAGTCAATGCTAGAAAAATGCTATACTCAACATTGTCGTTTTTCTTTTTTTAATGCCTCTAAAAAAGTATTCGAATCTTCCAATATCATTGAGGCGTTAGAAAAGCGACAGGCAAGTAATGGAGCATCAGCTCAGGTATTGAGGGAGTTAGGGCTCCAGCCGTCATAGACCTCGTTCAAATTAATCACAGTTATGGTATGCTTTAAGCTTTATAATCTGGAACGCAGCATGACGTAGCCTGGAACGCAGCGCAGCGGAGATCCAGGATCGGTGTTTTAAAAAGGCTCTGGATCCTGGATCTCCGCTGCGCTGCGTTCCAGGCTACGTCACGCTCCGTTCTAGGCTACTGTATAGGTATTATGATTAACAAAATTCCATCATTTTGGGTGATTATTCCTGCGGCGGGCTTAAGTGCGCGGATGCAGTTGGATATTCCTAAACAATATCTTAGCATTTGTCATTATACGATCCTCGAGCATGCCGCTAATGTTTTTTTAAATATTCCTGAAGTTATTCAGCTCATGATTGCGGTTCATCCAGACGATGAACGTTGGAAACTCACAGCCTTAGCCACCAATCCCCGCTGCCAATTTATTGTGGGGGGCAAACACCGCGCCCAATCTGTATTACATGCGTTACGCGCACTCAAAAATCGTGCAAACCCAGAAGATTGGGTGATGGTGCACGATGCTGCGCGCCCCTGTCTGCAAGTGGCAAGTATTTTAAAATTATTGAATCATTGCCAACAAGAAAATAGTGGTGCAATTTTAGGATTGCCGGTGCGCGAAACACTTAAACAGGTGAAGAATAATAAAATTATTACCACGATCGATCGAGAACAATTATGGCAAGCGCAAACGCCGCAATGTTTTCGTTATCAGGAATTAACTTTAGCGTTAGAACACGCCGAAAACAATCAATTATCCGTAACCGACGAAGCCATGGCGATGGAATTAGCAGGATTTAAAGTTGGTATGATCATGGGTGATGCGAATAATATTAAAATTACCTATCCAGGTGATGAATTGCTTGCACAAGTTTATCTTAAGGAAAATAAATATGTTTAGAATTGGCAATGGTTTTGATGTTCATCCTTTTGAGGCAGGAAAAAAATTAATCTTAGGCGGCATTGAAATTCCTCATACGCATGGCATGAGCGCGCATACCGATGGCGATGTCGTCTTGCATGCCATTATGGATGCCCTATTAGGCGCGCTGGCATTAGGCGATTTGGGGCATTTTTTTCGCGACGAAGATGAGTCATTAAAGAATGCGCCATCGTCATTATTATTAAAAAAAATAATCGCCTTAATGAATAATCAAAATTATGAAATTGTGAATATCGATACCACCATTATTGCTCAGCAACCGAAAATGGCCCCCCATATTCAATCCATGCGTGAGACCATTGCAAGCTTATTGCAGATTGAGATAACTTGTGTGAGTGTAAAAGCCACTACTACCGATCATCTCGGTGCCATTGGGCGTCAAGAAGGAATTGCTGTATTAAGTACGATATTACTAAAATCACTTAAATAACTTGATTCTATACAGAATATCACCTTAAATTAACAAAGAGACGATTATTTCTAAAGGAAAATTTCGTGAGAATTTTAGTATCGAACGACGATGGTATTAATGCGCCAGGCTTAGCTGCCCTTGCTAATGCCATGCAACAATTTGGTGAAGTGTATGTGGTAGCACCCGATCGTAATCGCAGCGGTGCCAGTAATTCCTTAACCTTATCGCGACCTTTGCGTGTCACTGAACACGGTAACAACCGTTTTTCGATTGACGGCACACCAACCGATTGCGTGCATTTAGCGATCACAGGTTTACTGCCCGCACCACCGGACTTAGTCGTTTCTGGTGTTAATGCGGGTGCCAATTTAGGTGATGATGTGTTTTATTCAGGTACCGTGGCTGCCGCCATGGAAGGGCGATTTATGGGCTTGCCTTCGCTTGCTATTTCATTAGCGGGGGAAAAATTAAAATATTACGAATCGGCCGCTCACATCGCGGTGAGAATTGTCGAACAATTATTACATGATCCCTTACCCCGCAGTACGATTTTAAATATTAATATTCCAGAGTTACCGTTAGAAAAAATCAAAAGTGTTGAAATCACCCGCTTAGGCACTCGCCATTGCGCAGAACCGGCCATTGCCAGCGAAGATCCACGCGGTGCAAAAATTTATTGGATTGGCTTACCAGGAGCAGTAGAAGATGCAGGCCCAGGCACGGATTTTTTTGCGATTAAAAACGATCAAGTGTCGATAACCCCCTTACAATTGGATTTAACCCAATATCAACTCTTCGAACAAATTTCGAGTTGGTTATCACGGCGTAATTTTATTCAAGGCAAAAAATGAAACTATTTTCCCGCTTATTTTTACGGGTGATGAATTGGTCGCGCCATCGTCATGCGCCTTATTATTTAAGCGGGTTGAGTTTTGCAGAAGCGTCTTTTTTTCCCATCCCACCCGATGTCATGCTTGTACCTATGAGCATGGCAGAACCCAAACGCAGTTGGTATTTTGCATGGTTAACCACGCTATTTTCCGTTCTAGGCGGATTATTTGGCTACCTGATGGGATATGCCTTATTTGAAATAATTACCCCCTATTTAATTAATTGGGGATATTGGGATACCTATCAACAAGCGTTAAACGGGTTTAATGAATGGGGCTTTTGGGCGGTGATTATTGCGGGTTTTACTCCTATTCCCTATAAAATTTTTACTCTGGCCGCTGGCAGTTTGCATATGGCGTTAATGCCCTTTATCTTGGCGTCGTTTATAGGTCGTGGTGCCCGTTTTTTTTTAATTGCGCTCATTATGCGCTATTGTGGTGTGCGACTTGAACAATCCTTAATTCATCGGCTTGATCGCTTAATGATTATCCTGATTTCACTATTTATACTTGGCTTTATCGGCTGGCTTTGTTATAAGAATCTTTTTTAATAAATAGTGATCAAGGCATGCCATGCAGCGTTATGTATATATACTTTTTATCTTTGCACTCCTTCAACTGAGCGCCTGTGCGCGCGACACCTCGGCATTAGCTCCGGTGGTGAATGGCGGAGCGACGCCTGCTCCTCAGGCAATGTCGTATCGTTCGCAAACCGCTACACCGATTGCGCAACAATCATTGCAAGTGTTTCACTATTCTTCAAACACACCCACGATAAAACCTACGCCCACACCTAGACATTCCCAAGAAGTCAAACCATCTAATCCTGCACCTGTGAAAACGCTCATTGCAACGGCACCACAGCATTCCTCTGCTTGGCAGTGGCCAGCGCGCGGTAAAGTCATTCAAACGTATTCCGCCGAAAATAAAGGAATTAATATTGCGGGAAAATATGGCGAGCCAGTGATGACTACCGCAGCAGGTGTGGTAGTATATGCAGGTAGTGGTTTACGCGGTTATGGTAAGTTGCTTATTATCAAGCATAATGATAATTTCCTGAGTGCTTATGCGCATAATAGCGAACTCTTAGTAAAAGAGGGCGATACCATCAAGCGCAACCAAATCATTGCACGAATGGGAAAAAACAATGCAGGGCAAGTATTATTGCACTTTGAAATTCGTAATAATGGTAAACCGGTTGACCCCTTGCAATTTTTAGCACGTCGCTAAATGAGGAGTAGCAAAAACGCTATGAGTGAAAAAACGAAAGGCAAAACATCATCGGCTGAAGATAACGATCACGATATGGATTTTGATCCCATGGCAGTCGAAGAATTCGATGAAATGAGCGACGATGATTTTGCCGATGATCTCGAAGATGACATAGACGACGATGTGGAACAAGCGGTGGCAAATATTAAAGCGCGTTCAAATCGCAGTGAACGCAACGATAATTATACCGATGCCACGCAAATTTATTTATCAGAAATCGGTGCTGCTCCCTTATTATCTGCTGAAGAAGAAGTGTATTTTGCCCGCTTAGCCTTAAAAGGCGATGACGCGGCACGTAAACGCATGATTGAAAGTAATCTTCGTTTAGTCGTAAAAATTGCCCGTCGTTATTGTAACCGTGGGTTAGCGTTATTAGATTTAATTGAAGAAGGGAATTTAGGCTTAATTCGCGCGGTGGAAAAATTTGATCCCGAACGGGGTTTTCGTTTTTCAACCTATGCCACCTGGTGGATACGCCAAACCATTGAACGCGCCATCATGAATCAAACCCGTACCATTCGCTTGCCGGTGCATGTGGTCAAAGAATTAAATGTCTATTTGCGCGCAGCGCGTGAACTGGCGCAAAATTTTGATCAAGAGCCAACCGCCGAAGATATTGCGGCCATGCTCGACAAGCCCATAGAAGATGTCAAAAAAATGTTGAGCTTGAATGAGAGAATCTCTTCAATTGATGCACCAATCGGTAATGAAGGCGATAAAACCTTAGTGGATACTGTTGCTGCCGATCATCACACTGAACCTGCACGTCAATTACAAGACGAAAATTTACACATGAATTTAGAAAATTGGCTCGATCAATTATCCGACAAACAAGCCGAAGTCTTAGCAAGACGGTTTGGTTTACGCGGCCACGAAAAAGCTACACTCGAAGAAGTAGGACGAGAAATTGGTTTAACGCGCGAACGTGTGCGCCAAATTCAAGTGGAAGCGCTCAAAACCTTGCGTGAAATTATGGAGTTAAATGGTTTAACGGGTGATATGGTTTTTGAGGGGTAAGCCAGGAAAGTTATCAATATCCTTGATTTTTGTGCACTAGCGCACAGTTTACACAAAGTAAATGAGCAGCGGAGCACAAAAAATCGGCACGATACGGCCAGCAGAGTAGAATTGTCAACATGCCTTAGTAAGTTGTGAACAGGCTCTAACTTAAATCCAGCTTTGTTGATTTAATACAGTCAAAGCGATTTCAATTTGTCTGGGTGTAAATTGCTGTTTCTTCGGGTTCCAGGAGTAAACAGCCTTAATAATATCGTTGAGCGAAGTTTTATGTTCGTTTCTTGCTATCCAGTGTACGGTTGATAGAAGTTCAAGTCCCGTTGGGGTTTCAAAACCTTCTACAAGGGCTAACACCTTTTGCAAGCGAGATTGAGTAGCAAGATGATTATTTTTTTCAAGATAAGTCTGTGCTTTTTTTAATGCGCCAAAAACTAGATTTAATTTTTTATTAGGTTGATCTCCTCCATCGTGGTAACCTGTAATATAATATCCTTCCATCACGTTAAGTACATGACGTAAATTTTCTGCGTAAGGGCCATAATGGGCTTTATTAAATCGTAACTGTAGTGGTTCTCCGGCTTCTTGCATAAAATACATGAGTTTATGAACTTCAAGCAAAGTTATAATTGGATCCATCAACCCATTCAGATATTTTTGAATGAGTGTAATTAAAACAGCACGGCCTGAGGTCATCGTTGGCGGTGAATTTATAGGGTGAGTATTTAATTTTGGAATCGCATCTGATGGTTCAAAGACAATGATTTCTATATCTTCTAAATTTTGCAGTGAAAGAGTAATCCAGTTACGTACTTCTAACCAGTTTAATCCTCCTAATCCACTACCTAAAGGTGGGATAGCAATAGATCGTATATTATTAAATTTAATTTCATGAGCTAGGGATTGCAACCCATCTATGATATCTTGTAATAGGCTTTTAGCTCGCCAATGCCGCTTTGTTGGGAAATTAATAATAAATCGAGGGTTGACTGATTGCGTTTTAAAGGTAAACATTTTACCCGGTGAAACTAGATTTTTTTGACAGGCATTAACATAAGCATGATAATTTTCTGGAAATATTTTTTTAAACTGTAATGCAATCCCACGTCCCATTACGCCAACGCAATTAACCGTGTTAACTAAAGCATCAACTTTTTCATTAAAAATATTGCCAGTTTTATAAATAATCATCATTTATACCCTACATTAATAATACCAATCTCTTCTAACGACAATATTGGGTTTTTCAATCTGAGTGCTTTCTAAACAGCGATTAACCTGTGTTGCAATTAATTTCGAATATACCGAAATCTGCTCGATTAAGTGAATAGGCATACAATCTTCAAGTAAGAATTCCGCCTGCTTTTCCTCGCGATGATCATGCCAATATTGTGAGTTAATTGCAGGCCAATTCAGTTCGTTGAGTTGAGAAAGACAATTCCTATCCTCAAAAATTCTTGATCCAGCATTTGATAATGTAAACACCCAACGTTTATTATTTTTTTCAGCCCATTCCGTTACCTTATAGAGATCAGATACTAAATGCACTATCGGTTCTTGGCCACCTTTATAACTTATCTCATTATGGTTTGCTTGATAAAGAATATAAAGCATCACCGAGCGAGGACAAAAATAAAACGGCACACAAGAACCCACGTATAATTCTTGATATGAGTTTAGGGTAAGTTCATTTAAACGTCGTAATTTTATTTTCGTCATTCCGATTGTTGTACCGCTACCATTATCCCTACGGTTGATCATTTTGGCATCACTCCATAGATAACCATCTTTAAATACCGAGGACAATCTATCTACGTGAAGAATATGATAAATTTTCACGGTGTTCGGCACAGGAAAAATCATATCATTCCTTTTTTAAATCTTGCATATTATCTTCTGCCGAAGGTCGAGCGCTCATGTATACTCTTCACACTTGAATTTTAGGCTTTGTTGTCGAGCTAAAGCTGCTCAGTCATGTATTCAGTATACACTCCTTCGCATCTTTAACTCGACGCCTCGCCTAAAATCCAATTGTTTTGAGTATAGTTATCTTATTTACACTTCTCACCACAAGGCGCCATGCGTTTTAGAGTATTATCTTTAAAAATAAAATGATGAACCAATGCGGCGCTGACGTGTAATACCAGTAATCCGATAATCACGAATGCAAATACGGAATGTAAATTGCCAAATAATTCTGCCAGTGCTTTATCTTTTGCAAGTGGCAGGGTAACTGTGAATAAGCCAAAAAAACTTGGCGGATGGCCTGCATAGGTTGAAAGCAATAAACCACAGATGGGCATCGCTAGAATAGCCAGATACAACAGCAAATGAGACAAATGCGCAACTATTTTTAACGGCATCGGCAGTTTTGCGGGTAGGCGTGGTTTGGGATTCGAGAGCGTCCACACAATACGTAATACGACTAAACCTAAAATCAATAATCCAAAGGCTTTATGAAAAAAATACACGGTCGATTGCATGGGGGTATTGTCTAGATTCACCATGATAAATCCCGCAATTAACATTAAAATAATTAAACTGGAAACGCTCCAATGAAAAAATTTTGCCAAAACGCCATAAGATTCTGGGGTATTACGCAATGCCATCTTGAATTTCCTGTGATAATAAAAATCAGAAGATTGTTATAACGCGGGAACTTATAAAATGCAAGATGAGTGCAATGAATTTGAGGGGGTGTTCAGAATTTGCTATGGCTTAGTGTGGTGCATTACCTTGATTGTTATTTCCACACGAAATAGTTTTCCCTGGGTGCGACGTTACACACAACGTTCTTCAAGCAACTTCTTATAGCCTGTTTAAAATCTCCAAGCTTGAGTCAGAAAGTGTCGATGTTTGAGCACCGGAGCCCAGAAAATCGGCAGTTTATGATGAATATTGGAGATTTTGAACAGGCTCTTAAAGGGCTATTCATCGCGATGAAGACTTGCAAGGGGAAAATCGCGATTGTTCCCCTTGCAAGCAGTAGAGCTACCTCTGATCTTGATGCCCCGCTAATAACGCCTGCAACTCGGCCATAGCATGGCTGCCCATAGGAATATCACCTGTGGTTAAACCGAGTTGTTCGGCAATTTGACGGGAAGAAATAATGCCACGGATGGCCGTTTGCTGAGTGAGGTTGTCAAGAGCAATCACTAACGCATAATGCTGATTAAGCTCGGTGAGGGTGTGAACTACATTCCCCACTTTAGTGTGTTCAATAATGGAGTAATCCAGCAAAATCACTTCTTCAATGGGGGTCATGAGACTGCGCACTTTTATTTCGTTTCGTGCAATACGACGTTCTTGAATAATTTTGACGGGTTTTTCGCCTAGCATATCTTCTGCCGTAATAAAGCCTAAAACCTGCTCGTGGGTATCTACGACCAGCAAGCTATGAACTTGGCATGCTTTCATTTCGGTTAACGCTTCTGGGATCACCGCATCGGGTTTGATGATCACCGGACGTGAGTGAAAAAAATCTGTCATAACATAATGGGCAGGATCATCTAAATGCACGACTTCCGGTAAGTGATGGGGATGGCAATAGGTGACTGCATGATTCAGGTTAACAGTCGGTAAGGTTTCATAAAGACGATTGGACATAAGGTAATACCTGTTAAATGTTTATTTCAAATATAGACCGATTGTATTAACATTTCAAATGTATTCTTCGCAATAACAAGGAGTTAGTGAGATGAGTAATTCACCACATTACACATTAGCCGACGATGAGCAAGGTTGCCAACAACTTGATGGTATGCAAATTTTACTGGGACAACAATCGCAACAATTTTTACTCGACATGGGGTTAAAGCCTGGTATGCGTGTCGCAGAAATTGGATGTGGAAGCGGACACATGACAAAGTGGCTGGCAGAACAAGTGGGATCGCACGGGCAAGTGATAGCGATAGATAATAGCGAGGCATTTTTAAATCAAGCCAAACATGCGATTCATTCTCAAAAACTACCTGCTCCTATTGAATTTTGTCTGGCAAGCGTTTTGGATTTACAACAATTTAGCAATCAATTTGATTTAGTGTATTGTCGTTATCTTTTAATTCATGTGCCTTCAATTCATCAAGCATTAACTCAACTCGCCAATTGTGTCAAAGAAAAAGGCGTTTTACTGCTCGAAGAACCTGCGCTGCGCACGCGCTATAGTTATCCTGTCATCAAAGCCTATCATCGTATCAATCAATTAAGTTGCCAACTAGCGTTAACGAATGGTTGTGATCCCAATTTGGGTTTACATTTATTTCATCTGGTCGGCACGCTCGATGGGTTTGAGCATTCGCTACGTTTTAATCAAGTGGTGGTTACTGAAAAATCGGCGTTACAGCAAACGCTCAACGCCTGTGAAGGCTTACTCGCTAGTTTAACGCCAGCCTTGTTAGCAAAAAACTTAGCGACTCATCAAGAAATCGATTTACTTTCCGCCAGTTTACGCCAATACACGCTTGCGCCGAACAGCTATCTCGATGCAGGACTAGTCGCGCAAATTCGTTGTCAACGAATTAATTAATGACTAGGGCTTGAAATTTCTGGATGAAATCCCCATATTGCAGTCTTTATTGCAACTTATGGAGCAACGTTACTATGTCAGAAAAACAAACCCTCGGTTTTCAAACCGAAGTTAAACAATTATTACAATTGATGATCCACTCGCTTTATAGCAACTCCGAGATTTTTTTGCGCGAATTAATTTCAAATGCTTCGGATGCCGCGGATAAATTGCGCTTCTTAAGTTTAGAAAATTCTCAACTGTTAGAAGATGATAGCGAGCTTGCCATTCAAATCGATATTGATAAGGACGCAAAAACCCTAACTATTCGCGACAATGGTATTGGTATGAGTCGCGACGATGTGATTTCCCAATTAGGCACCATTGCAAAATCGGGTACCAAAGAATTTTTACAAACCTTAACAGGCGATCAAGCCAAAGATGCTAATTTAATCGGTCAATTCGGTGTTGGATTTTATTCCGCTTTTATTGTTGCCGATAAAGTGGTGGTTCACACCCGTAAAGCGGGTTGCGATAAAGGCGAAGCCATCGCATGGGAATCGCGCGGTGAAGGCGATTATACCATTGAAACCATCACCAAAGATCAACGCGGAACCGATGTGATTTTACATTTGCGCGATGATGCCAAAGAGTTTTTAGAAGAATGGCGCATTCGCAATATTATCAGCAAATATTCCGATCATATTGGTCTACCGATTAAAATGCGCAAAATGGAAGACAGTCAAGAAGACTCAGAAAAAGACAGCACTCCAGCAACAGTGGAATACGAAGTGGTGAATCGCGCCACAGCGTTATGGACTCTCTCGCGTAATGATATTCAAGAAAAAGATTATCAAGAATTTTATAAACACATTGCTCATGATTTTGAAGATCCCTTATCGTGGTCACACAATCGCGTGGAAGGAAAACAACATTATATTTCGTTGTTATACATTCCTAAACGCGCGCCATTTGATTTATGGAATCGCGATAAAGCTCATGGTTTAAAACTTTATGTGCAACGCGTTTTTATTATGGACGATGCCGAGCAATTTTTACCGATGTATTTGCGTTTTGTGAAAGGTATTGTCGATTCCAGTGATTTACCATTAAATATTTCGCGTGAAATTTTACAAAATAGTCCGATGGTAGAAACCATTCGCAAGGGTTGTGTCAGTAAAATTTTATCGATGTTAGAAAAAATTGCCGAAAATGACGCGGAAAAATATCAAACTTTTTGGAATGCTTTTGGTAATGTCTTAAAAGAAGGTCCTGGTGAAGATTATGCGAATCGCGATCGCATTGCCAAATTACTACGCTTTGCTACTACGCATAAAAATACGCCCGTACAAGATGTTTCCTTAACAGAATACGTATCACGCCTGAAAGAAGGTCAAGATAAAATTTATTATATTACGGCTGAAAATTTCAGTGCGGCCAGCAATAGTCCGCATTTAGAAATTTTCCGCCAGAAAGATATCGAAGTCATTTTATTATCCGATCGCGTGGATGAATGGTTAATTTCGCATTTAGCCGAATTCGAAGGGAAACAATTCGTTTCAGTGACTAAAGGTAATTTAGATTTAGGCACGATTGAAGACGAAGCGACCAAAGAAGAGCATAAAAAAGCCGAAGATGAATTTGCTAATCTGGTTGAAAAAGTTAAAACCACACTAACCGAGCGCGTGAAGGACGTGCGCGTCACGCATCGTTTAACCGATTCACCGGCGTGTATTGTTGTCGATGAACACGAAATGAGTTCGCAATTGCAACGCTTAATGCGAGAAGCCGGCCAAGCCTTGCCTGAATCCAAACCGATTTTAGAAATTAATCCCAAGCATCCTCTGGTGTTGCGTTTACGTGATGAAAATAATCAACAACATTTTACTAATTTAGCCGAAGTGCTGTTAGATCAAGCTATTTTAGCTGAAGGTGGACACTTACCCGATCCGGCTAATTTTGTGAAAAAATTAAATGGGTTATTGTTGGAAGTGGCGTAATCCCCAAAACTTCTACCGGCTTTTGCCGGTAGAAGTTTAATGTGAAAATGAACTGCTTTTCTCTTAGCCCTATCGATAGTGTGTGACCTGTTAAGTCAATCGCTTTGATAGGCGCGTCCAATCATCGCTCGACCGGCTTTCTTTCAAAAAATTGCGACGTCAGATATAAACGTCGATTCGTAAATCCCAACCCATTTAAGATCATTGCTACCACCGCTTGGCCAGGACTCACTACTTGGCATGGATCACCATCAAAGAGCTTTTCATCGATTCGTTGTGCTATTTTAAGTTCTTTACACACCTACGCCACGATACCGTGATGATCCATCGTCAATGTTTCCAGTTCTTCGCCTGCCGCTTCCAACATTTTGCCGTTCCTTCCTTGGAAAAAACGCCTAAAATAAAGTATTTGGTGCTTATTTCATACTTTTGGTTGACGATTAACTCGTAAAATTTAACTTTAGATCCTTATTTCATACCGATGTTTTGCAATTTCACGAATAATTTCCATGTATTGAGAAGAATTTTTAAATAATTATCTGCGTAACAGTTGGCTCTTAAGCGGCATTCTACATCAAACACATCGAAAAACCATCGTTGTCATATAATCATTGCTACTATTGATGCTCGGGGTTAATTTCCCTGTGGCCATGCGCACGGCATCAGCAACAACTGTTAATGTTTGTTGTGTTTGCCGATCATATGCACCTTGGTATTTATTAACAACCGAAATCACTTGAAGGCTTCGAGCTTGATCGCGACAGGTTTTCTCTGCCTTTTTTGTTGCGCCTTGCAAGGCATCTGCTTCAACAGAAGAAGTGGCAACGGCACGATAAGTATTATCTGCCATGGGGAAAGTAGAGACTTGCATATCCGAACAAGCCGATAAAATAAAAACCAAATTTAATATGACAACATTTCGAAATAAAAACATGAATACTACCCTGGATAAATAAATTATATGTTTTGGTTGATCCAATTGGATATGACCAATGTAGCGGTTCTGTCGCAAATAAATAAACAGGCTAAAAACCCCAAAAAACACTTTCCCTAGGCGTAGTAATGTCGTCATTTAAAACTTAGCATACTGCACCACCTAGACTCTAATGATGGTTTCATTCTAACAAATCAATCTCGTTTTTGCGACAAAACCTATTATGGCTGAATATCCTTAAGTAATTATGTCACAAAGAGATACCATTAATGGTTTGTAGCGTGCCCAATTTTGTGAGCAGGTAACCAGTTTGGAGAAATCAACCGATCCGAAATCTCGTACTATCATTAATTATCAAGGACTACGAATTAAAGCCGAAAACGATGAATAATCATCGCATTTTTTGCGGTAAATAGAAGGGCTATTCGCCGCAAAAATCCGATGATTGCGCACAATGTTCAATAAATAGATAAAACCTATCGATATACAAGAAAAAATGAATTTTTCGCCAGAGTCAATTTCTCCTACAGTGTTTAAAACGGTATGTGGAGAAATAATAATGCACTCATTAGACGATACTGAAAAAAATACACACCTAGCAAAGAAAAAGATAGCCTGGGAAATTCACATGATAAGACAAAATAAGCAACTAAATGCGATTATGAATCAAGGAACAACGAATAATTTTAGCGCTCAAGATATTAGCATAAATACTTACCAACAAAATGCTGAGAATGTTTGGTTGGGTCATTCAATTAGTGATAGAAAATTTTGCCAAATTTTCGAAGAAGGAGGCGACATATTTTCTGATTATTATATTTCTGCTTCATTATTCTCACGTGATGATGAAACATATCGAGTTAACCCTAGTCTTTTGAATTTGAAATTAGTATTAGAGGTTTCTAGTGATGATATAGCTTATACAGCTGTTGAGGATATTTGGTCGCCAAGTCGCAGACAAAGCACTAAAGATCAAATAGACAATTTTATTTTTAATCTTGATAAACAAATTAAACGTGCTAATGATAGAGAGGCGCAGTATAGAGTAACTTTTTTCAAAAAGGGTGTAACAGCAAAACAACTGCACGATTCAACTGTTAATGCCACAAACGAGACAGAGAATTTTTATAGAAATAATAGCGTAAAATCTATTAGCTCTGAGAGAGGACATCAGCTTAGATTAAATCCACTGATCACACCGCAACAACTAATGTCTAAAAATTTTATTAAAGAAAAGCCATTATTAACAAAATGGAATGAAGTGATTATAAGAAAATCGAATCGATATAAAATTAAGGCAATTTTAATTTCAGAAAAATCTATGTCAACGGCATGTCGTCAAGCCTTTAAACTAGGGAATGAATGTGCGATTGAATGTTTGAAGAATTTATCGACAACAAAAGTACCGATTGTATTACTAAATTCCAATGAGTCGCATACTGCAGAAGAAGCATTCAATCCACTAATTTATGATGAATATTTTAGATCTTTAGTGAAAGCTAGAAATTATCATAGACTCTTCAAAGAGTTATTAAATTATGAGTCCAATATAATTAGTCATTTTGGTGGAAAAGCACTACAAGAAGCATGTTATCTTGGAGATTTAGAATCCATTAAATTACTTTTAAAATATAAGGTCGATCCTAACTTTGAAGATGGTATTGCATTTCAGGCTGCAGTCTATCGTTCTTATCATAAAGTGTTTTTATTGTTACTAGACTATGGAACACCCTCGGAAAAATGTTTGCAGAAATGTAAGTATTATTTGCAGGCAAGAAAAAATATAGCCTTAGAAAAATTAATTAGTAAACTGACTCAGTATCCAGAAGCAATAGGTGATGAGGAAATGGCGGATAGTGCATTTGGTCAGTCTACAAATAAAGCAAAAAAAATTTATCAAAGCCGTTTTTCATGCAAACCATAACGCGACAGTAAAAAAGTCACTATCCCTGCGATCAAACAGGCACTGAATAAATTAGGCAAATAACAGGCGAGGGTGGCGGCGATGCTTTCGTAAGCAATGCTTATCAATAATGCAATAGTGCGATGGCGTTGGAAAATTCGTGCAAGGATTAATAAGTTTAAGAGGTTATTTAGATTAGCATTCAGTCCAATAATGTCATGAGGATAATCTAAATGAAGAGCATTGCAGCGCAGATTAAGAATAGGCGGCTGTTGAATTGCTTGTGGATGGATTAGAAGGATAGGTACAGTGGAATTTTTTACCGCATTTTCACAAAAATTTCCAATCCAATGTTCAATACCTAAATCATTGGCAAGCACGCTGGTGCAAAGTTCATTATCTTCATTCACTAATACAACGCAATACGATTTTTTTTGTAAAGCGAGAATATTTTTTTGCAGGGATTGCAGCCAAGTGTTGCTGATGCAAGCCATGCCAAAACACTGTTCATTTAAACTCACAAACCATAAACTTTGCCCGAGTTGACTGTGATAATCGATGTGAGGTTGCAGTTCGATTAAATCAACCTGATGCTCGCGCATAAAGGCTTCGCTGCCGAGACGTAAATAATAGTCTTCGAAGTGGATCTGAATATTTTGACCCGATTGATAATCCACTTGAGTCATCGGTAACGCGTGAATGTGTTTGGCCTTGGCATATTCAGTAATCATCGTAGCAAACGGATGATCGAGCTGAGCAGCGGCTGTCATAGCTAATTGTAAAAATTCGTGCTCTTGATGATGAGTGGTGAGAATAATATCGCTAATTTCCATTTGTTGAGGGGAGAGTAAACTATTTTTATTAAGATAGATCGAATTTATTTTACTGAGTTGTTTAAGGGTGGCAGCTTGCTTAATTAGCATGCCGAGTTTCAGCAATGTTGTTTTGATCTGTTCATTTATTTTAGTATAAATCAACCATAAACCCATCGGTAAACTTAAGATCATCAAGTTTAAGATCGTCAAAGGAGATAAAATTGCATTAAAATAAATACTATTTATCAGCAGACCAGCGAGCATAATAACCGGTAAAATTAGCCAAAATAGTCGTAATGAAACGATGTGTAGACTTGCAAGATTGAGTTTTTTTAAGGATTGCTGACTAAGATGGAATAGGCTTTTTGAAAATAAGCGCAGCGTTTTAACAATAATACTTCCTGAAATAACCAAACTTCCTGCATAAACATAGCATGATTTTTGTTTGGACTTAGGCTTATTAACACCTAATACTGCAGACTCATCGATTTGTGCTTGGCCTAAAATAATTTCTCCATCTAAGGGGATAAGGTGAGGATCGCTAACCGTAAATAAATCACCTTGAGTAACGTCACCTAGAGATTTTTTAATTCTAGATCCATTATCACCAATGATATCAATTGCAGAAGGAAATACTAGCGGTTGATCATAACATTGATATTTTGCTAATAAAAAATCAAGGATTTTAATTATTAATACACTCAGCATAATATCGATAAAAAAAGGAGATTGAGAAAAAAACCAACTATTGACTATAGAATAAATCCACGCACTCAGTAAGCTCACGCCACAGCCACACCACATCGGTTTAATGAAGGATGGTAGACACACAAGCCATAATCCAATACTTAAGCATGCCATTAAATAATTCAGCCCAACGGGTGAATGAGACAACACATCGCCTAAGTTTATCATGAGTGATTACTATTAATTAAACGATATGGCAACTCTAAAAAGCGAATATAATTTTGTGAACACGCGTCCACGAAACAACAATCGTTTTTAATATACTCATCTTTAATTGCTGCAAGTAACTGATAGCCACCATGGGGATCGGCTTTAGCAATCACAATGCTACCCACGACAGTTTTTTCATTATTGTGAAGTGCTAAAATATCAAAACCCGGTTTTGGAATATTCGGGCAATGCAAATGTCCACGATACATGTGAGTTTTTAATTTTCCTAAATGCTGCATGCGAGCAATCACTTCTTGTCCAGTGTAGCAGCCTTTATTAAAACTCACGCCATTAATTAATTGCAGGTTGACTTGATGAGGGGTAAAACGCCCAATCGTTGCCGGATAAATGGTGGGAATGCCATTTTGAATATTTAAATATTGCCAACAATCGGCACCAGCAGGCGTAAAATCTTTTTTCAATTGCTCCCACAATGGCGGCATAACGTTAGGGGTGGCAAAAACAATATAACGTGGTGTTAATCCCGGAATGCGTAGAATAATATAATCTTTTTCATTCACTAACTGATTAATTTCCGCTGGTACACGAGCAAATATTTTTTTGAGGGCGTTTTCAGCCTGCGATCCTGAAATACCGCATTGTAAAAATGCAGAACTATCATCGCTAATGGTGACTTTAGAAAAAATCGCATATTTTTGTAATTGTGCCAAGGAGGCAGCGATTATTGAACCTGGCACGAACATTAAGAAATCGTCGCCGTGTTTAAACAAACGAAAAGAAGTTAAAATGCGGCCTTTCGCATTGCAATGCGCACCAAAGCGACTGTGCTCAGTGTCTACTTCTAAAACATTACAGGTTAATTGCCCTTGCAAAAAGCGAGTGGCATCCGCACCACTAATGCGAATTAACCCTTTATGCGATAAATCAATCATGACCTGGCCTGATTCTGTCGCCAGCAATTCAGAGGTTAAATCGTGATAATGCGTCACCCGATTACGGTAAATGTGCGCGCCTTGTTGTTCTAAAAAAGTTCTCCAAGTATTTTGCATGCGTTTTCACTATAATAGCTACCTTATGGGCATTTTACTGATAATCTCATTCGCAGCAAGGGGAAATCATGGATCTTATCGATAAAAAAAAACTACACTGGGCCTGTCGGCGTGGTATGTGGGAATTGGATATTTTATTGGAGCGCTTTTTAATGGAACGCTTCGATAAGCTGACACCGCTGCAACAATCGGCATTTGTAGAGTTGTTATCGTGCCAAGATCAAGAATTATTTGAATGGTTTATGCAACGTCGCGCGCCAGAAGAAGTCCATTTGCAAGAAATGATTCACTTAGTGCTTGAGAATATGCCATGAATTTAATTCGATTTGCCGATCTGAAACTCATCATTTATCCGAAACAATCGAAGTGGTTATTGAGTTTTACCGTCGGCATTACAGTATTTGCCGGACTCTTGATGTGGTGGGCAAATATTGCGTGGCCAATCAAATTATTGCTATTTTTATTATTAATGTATAGCCTGTGGTATCATTGGCGACATCACAACGATTCCATTCACTGTATAGAGCACCATAACCAAGCAGGATGGTTTTTGACGATAGACAATACTAAAAAAAAAGTTTCAATCCCACCGAAAAAAATGGTGATCACGCAATGGTTTATGGTATTGCAGTTTAAATCTACCGGAAAGAATTATAAAGTACTCTTGACGCGTGATATGTTTAATCCGTCGGATTGGCGGAGACTAAAAATAATATTAGCGACGCAATTTACTAGTGCGTGTTGATCGATTACTTTGTTTGTTGTATCTCGTTAACAAATACGAGCCACTATGAAATGCATTTTGGGGTATGGGCTGTCCATAAAATGTTCAGCCCATTATTGTGTGTTAATTATAATGATTAACTATTTCTAATGCTACCATATCTAGTTTATTATGTAGTTTTCCCCATGCCTTTATACTGTCGCTTATTATCGCGTTCTGAAGTACTATGTTTTTGTGGAGAAATTTGATCGTCATAGTCATTAAAATTTGAAAAACTGACTGTGATAGGAGTCTCATGAGTCTTTGCCAATGGTTTCTTCAAGTTATGCTGGTTATCTTGTTGTGCAGAAATTTCGTCGTCGTCTTTATTCCCAGTATCTACGCACTGTTTAAATTGATCATGGTCATACTTACCAAGAAATTTATTGAGGTGCCTGTGCGTATCTATCATCGAATTCCAGTCTGCCGGAGTAGCTAGTTTATGACTGTTTATGTATTGGCTACTCGCAGCTATTCTTTTTGGAAAAAGAGTTAGTAAAATACCTTCTACGGCTTGATGAGCTTTTTGTAGTGTATCTAAAACCTTCTT
This sequence comes from Legionellales bacterium, assembly GCA_026125385.1. Lineage (NCBI taxonomy): Bacteria > Pseudomonadati > Pseudomonadota > Gammaproteobacteria > Legionellales > Legionellales bacterium. The sequence goes on along the minus strand of JAHCLG010000003.1, from coordinate 86,039 downwards.
TGGCATAGAAGTTATTATGCTCACTAAGTTTCCGTTATTTAACGCGAATGGTGTTTGTGCAACATAATACAATTGTTTTCCTGCTTTATGATTATCACCAGTAGGAGTTTTGCCTGCGTTAAGTTCTATGTATTTTCTGTTTACACATGAAGCGGGATTGGGACTTCCAGTCTGATAAAGTGACACTAATGTTACACCTAACTTATCACTCTCTTGCGTAATTGTGGCTTCTGGGTTTGAACCATGCACAAAAAAATAATTTTTATCTAAAATAACTGGATTACGTAATGCGAATTCTCCTGCCATTAAGCCATGTTGGCTCTGAAAATTTTCATGTAACAAACCTTTTTCACATGCCTTTGCAGCAGATAGATCATTAACAATGTGAGCAGCTGTTAGATCGTGATGAAGTGTGGGTATTGTAATATCCTTGTCGTTAATCCTCACTGTACCAAACATACCATTAGTACTAAACATACCATTAGTTTCGCTGGCACTGGCATGAGTATAAGGGGCACTGAAAACAGAAAGCACTGCAGTTAGAAGTTTAGCTAAACTCCAGCTAAATGATACATTTTCTTGCGGTAGATTTGCCTTTTTTGATGGTTTATTTTTTTTCGATGGACGTGGCATGTTACAAACTCCATAAATGTTATTAGTATTTTATTTAAAGGACATTATGCTAATGTTCTTTTTATATGACGGACCGCATCCTAAATGAATTTAGCTCAAAGATCAACTTCGCGATTTTATCTTCAGCAGATTGTGCAGGGCGTCAAAGCCAAACACCGAGATATCGAGCAGGTTCTCTAAATTGATCGAACCGATTAGCCTATATCTCAGCTAACAATCCAATCATGCGATTTTTTAATTTTTCTTGTGCGCTGATATCGGTAAAGGCTTGTTGATGGCGATCCGTAATATAAAACACGTCTTCAACTCGCTCTCCCAAGGTTACGATTTTGGCATTTTGAATACTGATCCCCTGTTCCACCAAAGCAATACTCACTTTTGCTAATAATCCGGGTCGGTCTACGCAAAATAATTCCATAATCGTGCGATTTTTTTCGTGATCTTGCAAAAAATGGATATCCACTTTTTGCGGGAAATGATAGTGGTGACGACGATAGGATTTTTTTATGGCGGGTGCTTCCCGTTTTTCTAGTTGATTGACTAATCGTTGCGTAATTTGCTGGATTTCATGTGCAAAAACTAAAGGATGATGATGACGATTTAAGACTTTAAAACTATCCAACGAATAGCCATTTTTTGAGGTAATAATCCGTGCTTCTAAAACCGTTAAACCTGCCTGATCGAGTACGGTAACAATGCTGGCAAATAAATAATCGTAATCGGCACAATAAACAAAAATGGCTGTTGAATTATCATCGGTAATAGTATTGCTGATAATCACCAGTGGTTTTTCGCTATGATGATTTAAAATATGTTGAGTGTGCCAAGCAATTTCCTGAGGTTGATGATGTAAAAAATAATTATTCCCCAGCGCTAACCATAGTTTGTTAATAATTTCTTCGTTGGAAATATGAGGTGTTAATAATTGTAAGGCTGCTGTTTTTTTATGGCGAATGAATTCTACTTGCGCACGCGGTTGTCGCACTAAATGTTGATAGCTTAATTCATATAATTCTTTTAATAAACTATCTTTCCAGCCATTCCATAATTGAGGATTCGTTCCGCGAATATCCGCAACCGTGAGCAAGTAAAGATAATTTAATTTTTCCACCGAATTGACCGTTTTCACGAATTCATTAATCACGTTAGTGTCGTAAATGTCGCGGCGTTGCGCCGTAATTGACATCAGTAAATGATTTTTCACTAGCCACTCTACCAACTCAGTATCTTTTTCGGGTAACTGATGTTGCTCACAAAACGATCGCGCAGCCATGGCGCCCAATGTTGAATGATCGCCACCTCGTCCTTTGCCGATATCGTGGAATAATGCACCCAAAAAAAGTAATGCGCGTTTGCGCAGAGTTGACATGAGACGATGACACAAGGGAAATTGTGAGGAGGATAAAAATTGCTCGATATTTTTCAACACAAACAAGGTATGCTGATCAACAGTATACGCATGAAATAAATCGTATTGCATTTTGCCAATGACCTCACCAAAATACGGTAAATAATTTCCTAATAAGCCATAACGGTTCATGCGAGCTAATTGATCGACCACACGTTGAGGTTGCTCCAAGAGTGTTAAAAATAAGTGATGAGATAAAGGATTTTGTCTAAATTCGTCGTTAATTAAAAAGGATTTTTTTCGCAATACTTGAATGGTTTGTGCTCGTACACCTTGGATAGATGGATTTTTCGCCAGATGTAAAAAAATCTCAAAGAGTAATTCTGGCTTTTTAGGCAAAATATCTGGATTTTTTAAAGCAATATAGCGATCTATAATATGAAAACTGTTATCAATTTCGCTGATTTCTTGCTGTTTATGAATGACAGTTTCGCGAAAAAATTGCAAAAAAACTTCATTTAAATGACGAATAATTTTCGCAGAACGATAATAATTTTGCATAAATTGCTCAATTGCCAATTCATGTTCGCGATCACCATAGCCAAATTGTTGAGCTAAGGTTTTTTGATAATCAAATGATAATCTATCTTCACATTTTTGCGTTAAACAGTGTAGTGCAAAACGAATTTTGCTCAAAACACTTTTTGCTGTCATCAACAACTCATAATCGTCGGCCTCAAAAATCGAGGGGATCACCAAGTCTTTTAGTTGAGTGATAGGATAATAATACTGTGCAATCCAGGTAATCATTTGGATGTCACGCAACCCACCTGGACTATTTTTAATATTAGGTTCTAGATTATACGCAGTGGCATGAAAATGAATGTAGCGTTGTTCTTGTTCTTGCATTTTGGCGTAAAAAAAATCGGATACACTCCACAAAGCATGCTCAGCAATCGTTTGTTTTAAGTTTTGAAAAAGTTTTTCATGTCCTTGCAACAATCGTGCTTCTAATAAACTAGTGAAAATACTGACGTCTTTTTTGGCTAATTCGATACAGTCAGTGAAGGTGCGAATACTGTGCCCAGGTTTTAAACCAATATCCCATAATAAATTAATAAATTCGGTTAATTTATTTTCTGGTTGATGCAATGCCGATCCGCTTAATATTAAAATATCAATATCAGAATAGGGAAATAATTCTTGTCGACCATATCCGCCCACGGCAATAAGACATAAATTGCTTAAAACATTTAATTGCGTAGAATGCCATAAAAAATCTAAAACGTGGTCAATAAATTCGCTGTGTTTAGAAATTAATTGCAATGACTGATTGCTTTTCGGCGAAAATGCATCCGCCAGCAATTGTTGATGTTGTTTTAAAGCTTGACGAAAAAAAGCGATGACGTGCGTGCGTTTCGCATCCCGGCTCAACGCGAAAGGCAGTTCACAAAAATTCGTGCTTTTCTTCATTGCGCAAACTTAAAATTTCAAATCCTGTTTCTGTGACTAAAATCGTATGTTCCCATTGCGCTGAAAGACTATGATCTTTTGTGACCACCGTCCATTGATCGGGGAGCAATTTCACAAAACGTTTACCAGCATTAATCATGGGTTCAATGGTAAAGGTCATGCCTGCTTCTAGCACGAAACCCGTGTTAGGTTCGCCATAATGCAAGACTTGCGGATCGGTATGAAATTGCGTGCCGATGCCATGTCCGCAATATTCACGTACCACGGAAAAACGGTTGGCTTCCGCGTGTTTTTGAATAACGGCGCCAATATCGCCCAAGCGTGCGCCAGGTTTTACTGCTTTAATACCCATATATAAGGCTTCTTGGCAAACCTTGACTAAGCGTTGAGCGAGCACCGAAGGCTTACCCACCAAAAACATTTTACTGGTATCGCCATGAAAACCGTCTTTGATGACCGTGACATCGACGTTAATAATATCGCCATCGCGCAATTTGCGATCGCTTGGAATGCCGTGGCACACTTGATGATTCACCGAAGTACAAATCGATTTTGGAAAACCGTTATAATTTAACGGTGCCGGAATGGCTTGTTGATGATTGACGATATAATCGTGACAAAGGGTATTTAATTCGTCGGTAGTAACTCCCACGGTGACATGTTCACCAATCATTTCTAACACTTCTGCCGCCAAACGACTGGCAACGCGCATTTTTTCAATGTCTTCAGGAGTTTTAATATCGACTTTCATGCTAACCATCAGGATAAAGATAAAGAGAAACTATTGTACGCGAGCACAATTAGTGTGACAATCCTTATCTACCGATCCGGGTCGATTAAAGCAACACGAGAATTCAGTTATGTCACAACATTCGCTATTCGAAAAAATTATCCCGTTTATCGCTCTCGGGATTACCATTGCGATTGCAATATTTTTATTTATTGTGGGATTGTATATCTTATTCTACGGCGCCCTCATCGGATTAATTATTTTTACCGTTGTTTTTCTTAAGAATAAGTTATTCGGTTCAAGCAATAAGCTACCGCGTGAATCGGCACATTCTAAAACTTATGACCACGATGAGTTTAAAAATAGTTGAACATTCTGCCTCAAAATTCTGTCTAACCGCACATTGTGATTTATCGCATTGTGTGGTATAAATCCAAACCTGCTCATAAGAGCAGGTTTAAATCGGTCACACTTATCGACACATCAATCAGGGTGCTTAGAGAAGTTTAATCATTTCAACAAGTTGGTTGTTGGGATAAGTGGAAGTTTAACCCAATAGGAGTTATCAATGTCTAAAGTTACTATGCGACACATGCTCGCCGCTGGCGTTCATTTTGGTCATCAAACCCGTTACTGGAATCCTAAAATGGCATCGTATATTTTTGGTGCCCGCAATAAAATCCACGTCATTAATCTTGAAGAAACCATCGTTTTATTCGATGAAGCCATCAATTTCTTCAGCCGTTTAGCGGCCAATAAAGGCAAAGTATTATTCGTTGGCACCAAATGGTCAGCGCAAGAAGTTATCCGTGAACACGCCAAACGCTGCGGTATGCCTTATGTGGATTATCGCTGGTTAGGCGGCATGCTCACGAATTATAAAACCGTGCGTCAATCGATTCGTCGCTTAAAAGAATTAGAAGCACAAGAAAAACAAGGTCTTTTTGAACGTTTAACCAAAAAAGAAGTGTTAAACATTCGTCATGAAATCGAAAAATTAGAACGCAGTCTTGGCGGTATTAAAGATATGGGTAGTCTTCCCGATGCTTTATTCGTCATCGACGTCGGTTACGAAAAAATTGCTGTGCAAGAAGCCAATAAATTAAAAATTCCTGTGGTCGGCGTGGTCGATACCAATCGCGATCCCGATAACATTGATTATATCATTCCAGGCAACGATGACTCGCGCAGTGCGATTGAACTCTATACCAAAGCCGTGGCCGATGCCATTATCGAAGCTCGCGGTTCTGTGACTACCGCAACCAGCGAAGATGAATTCGTGGAAGTCGAAGAAGAACGCCGTTACGATGATTTGAGTGACGAAGAAGATGCGGGAGCTGCTAGAATTTCTCCACTATTAAAAACGGCTAACATCAAAATCAAAGAACAGCACGTTGTTGCAAAATAAGTTTAAGAGGGAATAGTCAATGAGTATAACCGCCCAAATGGTGAAAGAACTGCGCGAACGTACCGGTGCTGGCATGATGGAATGCAAAAAAGCCTTAGTCGAAAGCAATGGCGATATTGAAGCCGCCATCACCGAAATGCGTAAAAATGGTCAAGCGAAAGCCGCTAAAAAATCGGGACGTATTGCTGCTGAAGGCATGATTGTCATTCAACACGATGCAGCCGCAAAAGTTGCCATCATTGCAGAAGTGAATTGCGAAACCGATTTCGTGGCGCGCGATGAAAATTTTGTTCATTTTGCCAATCACGTTGCAGAAACTGCATTAAAGCATCGTTGTGTTGATTTAGAAAAATTAAAACAACTGACGTTAGCGGGTAGTCAAAATAGCGTCGAACAAGAACGCGCAGAACTCGTGATTAAAATTGGCGAAAACATTAATGTGCGCCGCTTGGAATTGTTCGAAACCCAAGGTGAAGTCGGCTATTATTCTCATGGCTCACGCATCGGTGTGTTAATCGATGTCAAAGGTGCAAGCCAAGAATTAGCCAAAGATTTAGCCATGCATATCGCTGCTAGCAATCCACTCGCAGTGGATGAAAAGGGCGTGGATGCTGCGATCATCGAAAAAGAACGCGACATCGCGCAAACGCAAGCGGCCACCTCTGGCAAGCCTGCCGATATCGTGGAAAAAATGGTACAAGGTCGCGTCAGCAAATTTTTAAAAGAAAATACTTTGCTCGGCCAAGCATTTATTAAAAATCCCGATGTCACTGTCCAAGCTTTATTAACCACCGAAAAAGCACAAGTCGTGCGTTTTGTGCGGTTTGAAGTCGGTGAAGGCATTGAAAAAGTTGAAGTGGATTTTGCTAAAGAAGTGATGGCACAAGCACGCGGAGAATAAGGCATGAAGCACCAGCCGATTTTTCGTCGCATTTTGTTAAAATTAAGCGGCGAAGCATTAATGGGCAACAGTGACTTCGGTATAGATCCCAGTGTCATTGCACGCATGGCCAAAGAAGTGGCCGAATTAATTCGTCTTAACGTGCAAGTCGGTTTAGTGATCGGCGGCGGAAATTTATTCCGCGGCCGCGCACTCTCCGAAGCGGGCTTAGGCAGAATCACCGGCGATTATATGGGCATGCTGGCCACAGTCATGAATGCGCTGGCATTTCGTGATGTCTTAGAACAATTCGATGTGCCCACTCGCGTAATGTCAGCGATCCCCATGAGTGGCGTTGTTGATCATTACGATCGGCGAAAAGCTTCTTATCATCTCGACGAAGGTCGCGTAGTCATTTTCTCGGCGGGTACGGGTAATCCCTTAGTGACTACCGATTCAGCCGCCAGTTTGCGCAGCATTGAAGTTGATGCCGATATTCTACTCAAAGCCACCACTGTCGATGGCATTTACGATTCCGATCCCGCCAAAAATCCGCATGCTAAACGTTATCAACGTTTAACCTATAGCGAAGTATTAAGCAAAGAATTAGGGGTAATGGATTTAAGCGCATTTTGCCAATGTCGCGATCATAACATGCCCATCCGTGTTTTTAATGTCACCAAAGCAGGTGCCTTATTACGAATTATTACTGGTGAAGATGAAGGAACATTGGTTACCAAAGGAGACTAAACATGATCGAAACACTGAAACAAGACGTCACGCAACGCATGAAAAAATCCGTTGAAACCTTTAAAAATAATTTAGCAAAAATTCGCACGGGTCGTGCACATCCGAGTTTATTAGAACACATCACGGTGTTGTATTACGGAAATCCTTCGCCCTTAAATCAAGTGGCGAGCGTTACCGCTGCCGATGCCCGTAGCCTTATGATCACACCATGGGAAAAAAACATGGTTGAACCGATTGAAAAAGCCATCATGAACGCTGATTTAGGTTTAAATCCAGTCACCGTAGGCATGAATATTCGTGTTCCATTACCCGCACTCACCGAAGAACGCCGCAAAGAAATGACTAAAGTCGTGCGCGGAGAAGGTGAAGATGCTAAAGTTGCGGTGCGTAATATTCGTCGCGATGCCAATAATCATTTAAAAGAATTATTAAAAAGCAAAGATATCACCGAAGACGATCAACGTCGTGCGGAAGAGGCTATTCAAAAAATGACGGATAAACACATTGCCGAAATCGATGCCTTGCTCGCTACGAAAGAACAAGAATTGATGGAAGTATAGGATAATCACTCGTGCCTAATGTCGTACCCCAACATGTTGCTATTGTCATGGATGGGAATGGGCGTTGGGCATTGCAGCGTAATTTGCCGCGCATTGCCGGCCACAAAGCCGGCGTGCAATCAGTGCGTAGTATTCTTCAACGCGCAGTGCAATTAGCAATTCCAGTATTAAGTTTATTTGCCTTTGGTCAAGAAAATTGGCGACGTCCGCCAGATGAAGTCAATTTTTTGATGAATTTATTTCGCCTCAGTTTAAAACGCGAAATTAAATCACTGCATAAAAATAATATCAAACTTCGTATTCTAGGCGATCGCTCGCGTTTTTCACCAAGTTTGCTTAAGGTGATTGAAGATTGCGAAGAAAAAACCGCTCAGAATAGCGGATTGCAATTAAATTTACTGGTCAATTATTCAGGGCGCTGGGATATTCAACACGCCTTAGAAAAAATAGTTCGTCAATTCCAGCAAAACATTCTCTCTCCAGCAGAAATAAATGTTGAAACTATTGAACAACAGTTAGCGACAGCCGCTTTACCCGAACCCGATTTATTCATCCGCACTAGTGGTGAATGTCGGTTAAGTAATTTTATGCTATGGCAATTAGCTTATACGGAATTATATTTTACTCAAACGTTATGGCCAGATTTTCGTGCGGAAGATTTTGACCAAGCAATTGCCGCATTTAATCAACGTCAACGCCGTTTTGGTTATACCGGCACACAATTACAAACACAGGAAAATTCCGACTTATGCTAAAACAACGCATCTTAACCGCAGCACTCTTAATACCATTAGTATTGTTGTGTTTATTATATTTACCATTAACAGCACTTGCTATGTTAAGTGCGATATTAATCTTAGGCTGTGCGTGGGAATGGTTAATCCTATGTGAAATTAAACAGCGTGCGTTGCAGGTAAGTTATTTATTGTTTATTGCCGCAAGTTGTTACGGATTATGGTATGCCGATTTAAGCCTTCATTTTAGCATTTATTTTTTAGCCACATTAGGCTGGATTTTTGCGAGCGCCTTAATTTTTACTTTTCCTAAAAATTGGCAATGGTGGCAGTTTTTATCGTTGCGTTTAATAGCGGGTCTTATGTTATTCATTCCCACCTGGTTGGGCTTAAATCAACTGGTGGCTTATCCTGCTGGGCGTTACCAATTAATATTAGTGTTAGTATTTATTTGGAGTGCCGATTCTGGCGCTTATTTTGCCGGAAGAGCTTGGGGTAAACATTTATTAGCACCTAAAGTGAGCCCTAAAAAAACGTGGGAGGGTGTCAGTGGCGGTGTGATGGGTGGAATGATCGTGGCAATACTTGGCGTTATATTATTTAAATTATCCTTATCTCAAGCCATTTTATATTTAATTATTGGAGTGATGTTTGTCTTTATTTCAATTGTTGGCGATTTAACCGAAAGCATGGTGAAACGTCAGCAAGGTGTGAAAGACAGTGGGACCATTTTTCCAGGACACGGAGGATTACTCGATCGCTTAGACAGTTTATTTGCCGTGATCCCACTCTTTGCCTTAGTAGAATTAATGTTAAGAGGGATGGCGTGAAAAAAAATATTTGTATTTTAGGTTCAACCGGATCCATCGGACAAAATACCTTAAACGTGATTGCGCAACATCCGCAGCAATTTTCCGTATTTGCTTTGAGTGGTCATGCGAATGTTACTTTATTATTGCAACAATGCCAGCAATTTAAGCCCAAGTATGCGGTGATGACAGATGAAGAACCTGCACAACAATTAAAAAATAAAATTGAACAATATCAATTACCCACACAAGTATTATCTGGCGCACAAGCGTTAGAAACCATCGTCAGTTTTCCAGAAGTCGATAGTGTGATGGCTGCAATTGTGGGAGGCATTGGTATGCGCTCCACACTAGCCGCAGCACGTGCCGGAAAACGCATTTTACTGGCCAATAAAGAGGCATTAATTATGGCCGGTGAAGTGATCATGAAAACTGCCCAACACTATCATGCCGAAATTATTCCTGTGGATAGCGAGCACAATGCTATTTTTCAAGCCATGCCCGCACAGTATCGTTGTGGTGAAAAACCCTTAGGCGTCAATAAAATTATTTTAACGGCATCCGGCGGACCATTTCGCGAATGGGCGTATGAAACACTGGCAAGTGTGACTCCCGAGCAAGCCTGCGCGCATCCCAATTGGAGTATGGGTAAAAAAATTTCCGTCGACTCGGCGACGATGATGAATAAAGCCTTAGAAGTTATTGAAGCGCATTGGTTATTTCAACAAACGAGTGCAGAAATCGAAGTGGTATTGCATCCTCAAAGTATTATTCATTCGTTAGTGGAATATGCCGATGGTTCATTACTGGCGCAATTAGGCCAACCCGATATGCGTATTCCTATTGCCTGTGCGTTAAGTTGGCCAGCGCGCATCACTTCTGGGGTGAAATCATTAAATTTAATTGAATGCGCGCGTTTGGACTTTGAGAGCATCGATGAAAAACGATTTCCTGGATTACAGTTAGCCTATCGCGCCTTAGAACTGGGTGGATTTGCGAGTGCAATTTTAAATGCCGCGAATGAAGTGGCGGTTATGGCGTTTTTACAGGAAAAAATACGCTTTACGGATATCGTTCACATTTGCGAAATGGCCATGACGCACTGTACTAATATTTCATACAAGACAAATAATACCAATGCTCGTGAAGAGATGGCAGAAATAGAAATGATTATTAAAGCAGATAGGGATGCTCGTTCTTTTGTTAACGAGTATCTTCAAATTTACAATACCTAACAACCTAAACTTCAGAAGGATGATAATATGGATATTTTTCAAGTCATTAAATTGTTCAAATCCTATTTTCTAGCATCTAATCACGCTTCTTCAACTTCTAATACCCATCAAAATTTGGTTATTAATGGAACCTCTTCCCGCAATACAGTGCACACTCTCGAACCCACTAAAATTAAAATCACTAACCAAACCTCTTCTTCTATGAAACTAATTATCATAGATCTTCGGGATAAAAGTATTAAACCACAAAATCCATTGCCTGCTAAGAGTAGTGATAGTTTCAGCTCATCTTCTTTCGATGATGTTGAGGGTGGAACGCTGACTTATGAAAAATGCACTTTGAGTTGGTCAAAATTTTGGAAACAAGTCCGTGGAGATCAATATCTCGTCTTTAATGCCGATGCCTACCCGACACCGGGATCAGGAGCTTCTTACAAAGATTGTGTGACCAACATAGTAGAAAAAAATCATGATAACGGGGCTTTTGGCGTGAAATTTATTATGAGCTAAGTTGATTCAATATTTGGCAAAAAAAGAAATCCGAATATTTTTTTGCATTTTTGCTCTGAACATTGCAAAATCAGCGTCTGTTTGATTAGGTATGGGAAGATCACCGCAATGCGTGGAAAAAAATTACTCTCTGCGATGTTATCGCTGGGTAGCTGTTGTTTAACAACGGCTGCATTTGCTTTTAGTCCGTTCACCGTTAAAGCCATCCGAATTGTTGGTTTGCAGGGGATCAATCAACAAACCGTGATGAACTACGTTCCTGTGCGGATTGGTCGCGAAATCACCCCCGAAAATTCATCGCAAATTATTCAAGCATTGTATAACACGGGTTTTTTCCAAGATGTCGAATTGGGGCGTGAAGGCAATACGCTTTATATTTACGTCAGCGAACGCCCCGTGATCAGCAGTATCACCATCAGCGGCAATAAAGATATAAAATCCGATGATTTGCGCAAAGTCTTGCGTAAAATGGGCATTGCTGAAGGCCAAGTATTAAATCGTTCCGCCATTGCTAATTTAAAATTTGCGCTGCAAAATCAATATACGCAATTGAGCAAATATAATGCGAGTGTCGATATTACGACCAAACGTTTAGCGCGCAATCGCGTGGACTTAACCATTGCCATTAATGAAGGTGGCGTCACTAAAGTTGGCGCTATTCTCATTTCAGGTAATCAGGCTTTTTCTCAACGCACACTATTGCATCAATTCAAACTCTCCACACCCAATTTATTTTCTTTTTTCACTAAAGACGATGAATACACCGAAGAAAAACTCGACGATGATTTACAAAATTTAAAATATTATTATCTCGATCACGGTTATTTGCGCATGCAAATTGTTTCCCATCAAGTGAGTTTATCTGCCGATAAACAACAGGTGACCATTCATGTGCAAGTCGAAGAAGGACCACAATATCGCTTTAGCGGTTATCACGTCAGTGGCGATATTCCCATTAGCCAAGAAGAATTATTAGCCAATGTCGATTTAACACCCAACACCATTTTTTCTCGCGAAAAAATTGTCGAGGCGCAAAAAGCCATGGGGCATGCCCTTGGTAATCATGGCTATGCCTTTGCTCAAATAGCTGTTGAACCTGTAGTCAATGAAAATGCTAAAACGGTGGCGATTAATTATGAAATTATGCCTGGCCGTCGTTATTATGTTCGTCAAATTCATTTTAGTGGCAACACCAAAACCGAAGATAAAGCCTTGCGTCAAGTCATGCAGCAAATGGAAGGCGGCTTGGTGAATTTAAAACGCATCGACGATTCCACGCGTAATTTAAATTTATTAGGATTTGTTAAAGACGTTCATCACGATTTTACTCCCGTGGCTGGCAAAGATAATCAAGTCGATTTGAACATGCATGTGAGTGAAATGCCATCGGCGACGATCACAGCGGGTGTGGGTTATTCAACCGATCAAAAGTTTTTAGTATCTGCGTCGTTTAACCAACCTAATTTCTTAGGCACGGGTGACGCATTTGGTATTAACTTCAGTAACAGTGCTTATGTGCGCTCGTATAGTGTGAGTTTCACCAATCCGTATTTCACGCCAGACGGTATTAGTCAAAGTTTAAGTTTTTATTATCAACGCTATAATCCCGGAAAATTATCTTCCTTAACCAACAGCTATACCTATAATGCCTTTGGAGGTAATTTAGGTTATGGTATCCCGATTAATAACTACAATCGTTTTACCTTTGGTGCGGGCTTTGAGCACATCAAGTTATTACCCGGTAATCCTGAACCCTTATTCATTACGGAATTTTTAAATCGTCAAAATGGCAAAACGCGCTATAACCAAGCTTCTTTAAGCGTGGGTTGGATATTTAATTCCTTCGATCGTGCATTTTTCCCCACCAAAGGTTTAGAGGCCGATGTTAATGCCTCCGTGGCGTTGCCCGCGAGCTCGCGTTCATTGCATTATTATAAACTCAATGCTAACACCCAGGGCTTTTTACCGCTCGATCGTGAGCGTAATTGGATTGTCATGGGTAAAGGCGGTGCGGTTTATGGTAATGGCTTTAACAATACCCAAATATTGCCCTTTTTTACCAATTATTTCGGCGGTGGGTTAGACACCGATGTGCCATTGCCATCATTAGAAGCCAATAGCTTAGGACCCAAAGATGAATTTGGGAATACCATGGGCGGTAATGTTGGTTATTTTGGTCAAATGGGTTTGATCGTGCCGCAATTTAATGAAAACGTTCGTACCTTGTTATTCGTGCAAGGTTCCAAGCTCTATGCAACCAAAACGTCGCCCACGTATACTGTTTTGCAAGAATTAGCCCAAGCTCGTAAACCGCGTTACGCTTACGGTGTTTCCGTCGAATGGCGAACCTTTTTTGCACCGATTGTGTTTAGCTTATCAAAACCGATTAAGCGCTATTGTCAATCACCCGGCTCAGTCACCGTGAATGGTATCACCGTCGATCGCCAAGCCTATTGCGACGATCCCGATGTCTTCCAATTCACCCTAGCCGCGAATTTTTAATTTGCATGTAGCCTGGAACGGAGCGAAGCGTAGATCCAGGATCGGTGAAATTTTAAAACTCCGATCCGGGATCTTCACTGCATGCCGTAATAAGCTTTCATTTTTGAAGTTCTAACATCCGTTAAAAACTCAACATCAAAGTTTTAAAGTGATACCGATCCTGGTTCGCAGTGTAGATCGAGGATCCGAGCTTGCCGTAGCCTGGAACGGAGCGCAGCGTAGATCCAGGATCGGAGTTTTAAAATTTCACCGATCCTGAGTTTTTAACGGATGTTAGCGGTTTAAAATCGAGGTATAAAAATAGTCTGATCCTGGATCTCCGCTCTGCTCCGTTCCAGGCTACGCTCTGCTCCGTTCCAGGCTACTTCTGCGCTCTGTTCCAGGCTATTCCTTGATCACCTTACTATCGACTTCGCCATCCGCTAATAAAATAGTAATCTCATCACCGTTATTCAGCGCGTGAGCAGATTTGATAACCTCACGATTAGCACTTCTGACAATTGCGTATCCCCGATCTAACGTCGCAAGGGGACTGACTAACTGTAATTGCTTCATTAAAGAATTAAAATGATCTTGGGTTTGTTGCAATTGATGACGGATGATTTGTAATAACTGTTTTTGCAAAAATTGTAATTGTAATTTTTTATTGACTAAAAATTTTTGTGGAGTGGTTTGTTTAAAACGGGTAATTAAATGAGTAAATTGCACACGTGTTTTATGTTGCTGATGCGTTAAAGCGTTATTTAAAGCGCGTTCAAGATAATCTAAACGTTGCTGATAATCTTGTAATAACTGTTTGGGATGACGCAAACGCTGGCTTAACTGTAATAAATTAAAATGATAGTCTTGAATTTTATCTTCGATGAAGTTGTGCAATTGCCTTAATTGAAGATGGAGTTGCGTTAACATATCCTCGCGCTTGGGGCTTACTAATTCGGCGGCGGCTGAAGGCGTCGGGGCGCGCACATCGGCGACAAAATCGCTAATCGTAAAATCGATTTCGTGTCCCACGCCAGAGACAATCGGTAACTGACTATTAAAAATGGCTTGCGCCACTTTTTCATCGTTAAACGCCCATAAATCTTCGATCGAGCCACCGCCTCGACATAAAATTAAAACTTCACATGTGGCATGCCGGTTCGCTTGCTGAATAGACCGCACAATTTCAGCGGGGGCTTTATCGCCTTGCACGGACGTGGGATAAATAATGATATTGAGCATGGGCGCGCGTCGTCGCAATACCGATAAGACATCACGCAGAGCGGCAGCAGTGGGGGAGGTGATGATCCCAATCGTGCGCGGAAACTCAGGGAGTGCGCGTTTGCGTTCTAGCGCAAATAATCCTTGTTGCTGTAATTTTATTTTTAACTGCTCAAACTGGCGTTGCAATAATCCTGCTCCCGCCAATTCTGCTTGCGAGACGATGAGTTGATAATCCCCGCGTGCCGGATAGAGACTTAATTTGGCTTGCACCAGAATTTGTAAGCCATTTTCTAATTTAAACGGTAATTGCCGATGCTGTTGCCGAAACAGCGCCGCACGCACTTGCGCTTGTTCATCTTTCAACGAAAAATACACATGACCCGAACTGGGACAAGCTAAATTCGAAATTTCCCCACTCACCCACACTTGAGGGAAATGATTTTCTAAGAGATCTCGCGCTTGGAAGTTTAATTCCGCGACACTTAAAATCGGCTGTAATTTATCGTTCTCAATCATGGCGTTACCAAAATGTTGCATGAAGAGTGACTATAACAAATATTCTTTTTCCAAGCACCTTTAACCTGTCTAAGAAACTTGATATCAATGGTTTGCCAAGGTTAGATCCGCGGAATTTAATGTTATTCCTTAATCAAAAATCTAAATTTAAGATCACCCTATCAGATTAAACTCAGGATGGGTTTGCTGGAAAGATTGCGAGAAGGAGGAAAGCGTGGTATAAATGTTGAATAAAAATAATCTAAAGAATACGTAAAATACTTATGCCTAAAACTTTTCATTGCCTAAAGCTTCCTTGTGTTTTTGACAACAAATATCAGAGTGGTACTTATGATGATATTGGTTGTATTCCTTTTAATGAATTACCAGAAAAATTATTAAATATTAGTGAAGATGCAATGGTGTATTTAACCTTGCAACAACCAGAAAATCCATCTGATCCTGCTAATTGTAAAATGTTGTATAAATCCGTGCTGGCTAAAAAAAGTTATTTTTTGAAGCTAACTCAATTTGAAGAGTGCCAGACCACGAAATCCGTAGCAGAAGACGTAGAGTTTGTGATTAACTTCCAAAGAAATAATAATTCTTATGAAACAGCTGGTAATTCCTTTTCTCCAAAAATGGCGGAAATGACTGAGTATTTAGTCAGTAATTTATTTCTTTCTCGTACTTTCCAATCATCTTATCAAATAATTGACTGCTATTTTTCAGCAAATCCAGCAATCCAAAAGCACCAAAAAATTGAACATTCAGAAAATCTTTCTGATTGCTCTATTGAAAATCAAATTACCTCACTAAAATTTGAACCATCTGATCTTAATTTAATCGTAGATCCTGATGATGCTAATCCCCTTAGGGGAGTTATTGTTAATAATGATGACCTAAGAAATCTATTATTGCAGGAAAAATATAATATACAAAGCGTTGTCAGTACTGTGATGTCAAAAGTTTGTGAGTGTTTTTTAGGTAAAACAATAAAAGCCAATAACCCGAAATATTCCTATTCGCCAGTAAATCCCAGTGTGGAAATTATTAAAGAACCTGATGACACCATTTTGATTACAATTAATTCCCCAGTTAATTTACAGTTATTAAGTGACGGGATTTGCGTAAATAACTATAATTTAATTATAGAAATTCCCTATAATAAAAATTTTAGTTGTAAAAAGACTCCTCTAATAAAAATCATCGAAAATCCTGTGGTAGCTACAGAAATTGTAGAAATTGAAAAAACTCAATTACTTCCTGATTTGTGTCGTTTTATCGATAATATAATTTCTAAAATTGATAATGGTAAATATAAAACGAAGCTCGAGAAACTGAAAATTACTATATTTTCGGATTCTAATGCTGGAATCCTTTATAAAAGAAGCTATTTTAATATCATTGCTAGCATTATTAAAAAGTGCAATTCAGTTGACTTTACTGAACAAATGAATGTTTTTATAATTTCTCTTTCAGAACATAATAAAAAATTATGGAGTGAAATATACGATAATGCGATTATTAAACCTAAATCTCTTAAATATGAAAGTGATATTTTTCCTGGATTTTGATTTAATTAACAAAATTTTTAAATTATTTATATTATATGCGAATGGCTTATATCTCAATCTTGGTTAGAAATTTTAATTAGTTTGATATCCTGGATTTCACTTCGCCCAATCCAGCCTACATTTTAAATGGGAAGTTGGCGTTTACAATTTGCCAACCACCCCATTATCCTGTATCCTACGCGGTTATTTTACCTATGCAATAGGAGAGCCCGCATGCAAATTCTCCAAGAAGCGCTCACGTTTGATGATGTCTTATTAGTGCCGCGTTTTTCTGAGGTGTTACCTAAAGACGTGAGTTTAGTGACACAGCTCACACCCCGTATTAAGCTTAATATTCCGCTCTTATCTGCTGCCATGGATACCGTCACCGAGTCGCGTTTAGCCATTGCTTTAGCCGAAGAAGGTGGTATGGGATTTATTCATAAAAATATGAGCATTGCCCAACAAGCCAGTGAAGTAAAACGGGTGAAAAAATTTGAAAGCGGTGTGATCCGCGATCCTATTACCATTACCCCGAATGCAACGGTTGCCGATTTATTAAACATTACTCAAAGTTATCATATTTCGGGCGTGCCCGTGGTGGAAGGTGAAAACTTAGTGGGCATTGTTACCAGTCGCGATGTGCGTTTTGAAACCGATAACCAAAAACCCATTGCTAAAGTGATGACGCCGAAAGAACGTTTAGTCACCGCGAATGAACACGCTAAAAAAGAGGAAATCCTCGATATTTTGCGTCAACACCGTGTCGAGAAAATTTTATTAGTGAATGATCATTTTCACTTGCGCGGCATGATCACCGTTAAAGACATTCAAAAAGCCAAAAATAAACCCCACGCCTGTCGCGATGACTCTGGTCAACTGCGAGTGGGCGCCGCGGTTGGTGTCGGTGAAGGGACGGATGAGCGCGTGAGCGCATTGGTGGAAGCAGGTGTTGATGTGATTTTAGTCGATACCGCGCACGGGCATTCTCAAGGCGTATTAAAACGCGTGGAATGGATACGCAAGCATTTTCCGCACATAGATATTATTGGTGGCAATATCGCCACCAGCGATGCAGCGTTAGCCTTAGTCAATGCCGGTGCCAATGCCGTGAAAGTGGGAATTGGACCTGGATCGATTTGTACCACGCGCGTGGTCACGGGAGTTGGCGTGCCGCAAATCACGGCAATTGCTAATGTGGCAAAAGCATTGGCGAAGAAAAATATCCCAGTGATTGCCGATGGCGGCGTACGTTATTCGGGCGATTTATGTAAAGCCATTGCTGCAGGGGCTTGGAGTGTGATGGTGGGCAGTTTACTGGCGGGTACCGAAGAAGCTCCCGGTGATGTCGAATTGTATCAAGGTCGTTCGTATAAAACTTACCGTGGCATGGGTTCATTAGGCGCTATGGCGCAATCGCAAGGTTCAAGCGATCGTTATTTTCAAACGGCGGCAGAAGGCGTGGAAAAATTAGTGCCGGAAGGCATTGAAGGGCGTGTGCCGTATAAAGGCCCCATGTCGGCGATTGTTCATCAATTGATGGGCGGCTTGCGATCGGCGATGGGTTATACCGGCAGCGCACACGTGGAAATTTTGCGCAAAGAAGCGCAATTCATGAAAATTACCGGTGCTGGTATGCGCGAATCTCACGTTCATGATGTCACCATCACCAAAGAAGCACCGAATTATTGGGTTGAATAAACATGGCCATTACTATTTACGATCAACGTATTTTAATTTTAGATTTTGGATCGCAATATTCGCAATTAATTGCCCGCCGCGTGCGCGAAGCAGGGGTTTACTGCGAATTACATTCTTATGAAATCGATGAAAAAACCCTCGAAGAATTTGCACCGAATGGCATTATTTTATCGGGTGGACCCGAAACCGTCACTTTAGAACATACTCCGCGCGCACCGAAATTAATTTTTGAATTAGGCTGCCCAATCTTAGGCATTTGTTATGGCATGCAAACCATGGCGGAACAATTAGGCGGAAAAGTTCGTGCGGAAAAAGATCGTGAATTTGGTCATGCTGAAATTGCTATCACCCATCCTTCACACCTATTTAATGGCATTGTCGATGAAACCCGAGACGATGGTAGCGATCAATTAATTGTGTGGATGAGTCATGGTGATCAAGTCGATTGTTTACCCCGCGGATTTAATACCATTGCCGCCAGTAAAAATTGCCAAATTGCCGCGATGGCCGATGAAGAGCGTCAATTTTACGGCGTGCAATTTCATCCAGAAGTCACCCACACGCGGCAAGGACAACGGATAATTCAACGTTTTGTGCGTGATATTTGTGGCTGTGAAGGATTGTGGGATGCTAAGCATATTCTCAGTGAGCTTATTCATCATGCTAAAGATACCATTGGGTCACGCCGCGTGTTACTTGCGTTATCCGGTGGGGTTGATTCCAGTGTGGTCGCGGCACTCTTGCATCAAGCGATAGGCGATCAATTAATCTGCGTGTTTGTAGATAATGGGATGTTACGTTTGCATGAAGATTCGCACATTATGTCGACCTTTGCCGATCATCTAGGAATGAATGTAATTAAAGTGGATGCTGCCTCGCGATTTTTGCAAGCACTTTCAGGTGTTGCCGATCCTGAAACCAAACGAAAAATAATTGGCAAAGTCTTTATCGATATTTTTGAAGAAGAAGCAGAAAAACTCGGTAAAATTGATTTCTTAGCACAAGGAACCATTTATCCCGATGTCATTGAATCGGCAAAATCCAGCACAGGTAAAGCGCACGTGATTAAATCGCACCATAATGTTGGTGGATTACCCGAGACGCTCAAATTAAAATTAATCGAACCGCTGCGCGATTTATTTAAAGATGAAGTGCGAAAAATAGGTTTAGAATTAGGCTTACCCTACGATATGGTTTATCGTCATCCCTTCCCGGGGCCGGGTCTGGCGGTGCGCGTGTTGGGTGAAGTTAAACCGGAATATTTAACTATTTTGCGCTTAGCCGATGCCATTTATTTAGAAGAATTGCGGCGTCACGATTTATATCACGCCACAGGACAAGCTTTTGCAGTATTTTTACCGGTAAAATCCGTTGGTGTAAAAGGCGATCAACGTCATTATGATTATGTGATTGCGCTGCGCGCCGTGACCACGGTGGATTTTATGACCGCCAAAGCCGCAGAATTACCTCATCAATTTTTAACCATGGTTGCTACCCGCATTATGAATGAAGTCGCCGGTGTATCGCGCGTGGTGTATGATATCTCTAGCAAACCTCCGGCAACGATCGAGTGGGAATAAATCCTAACATGAATAACGATGAACAGTTTATGCGCCGTGCGCTAGAACTCGCGCAATTAGCCAAATTAGCGGGCGAGGTTCCCGTGGGCGCTGTGATAGTTGCGGATAATGCGATTATTGCCGAAGCCTATAATTCCCCCATTGCATTGTGTGATGCCAGTGCTCATGCTGAAATTTTAGCATTGCGCGCAGCGGGAACTTATCAACAAAATTATCGTCTCAAACACACCACGTTATACGTGACCTTAGAACCCTGTGCGATGTGTGCCGCGGCAATGTTACATGCGCGAATTGAACGTTGTGTGTTTGGTGCCTTCGATCCCAAAACAGGCGCCGTGCAAAGCCGCGCAAAAATATTCGACGACTACGCCTGGAATCACCGCATTATTTATCAGGGCGGAATATTAGCATCAGCCTGTAGCGAAGTGTTAAAACAATTTTTTCAGGAGCGGCGGTGAGGGAAGATTAAACCAATAATTACTGCTAATTTGTTAATCCTAAGCAAGTTTATGAGTGGTTGACTCACGTGTTTAATCGTACAAAAATTTGACAAAAAAGTGTCTACTCAATAAAATCCGCGCAATAATAATACTAAGAGAAGCGACAATTATGCCCTTTGAACAGAATACAACCGTTAACAATGCTATAGCACTTTTAAAAAGCATTTTAAGAAGAAATCTAATCAGCCATCCGGTTTACCATCCTCGCGCGCACCTTCGCCTATTTCTTCTACAGCACCCACGCAACCTAGCTCTCCCGATTTACTTGCAGCCACACGTTTCGCAAGCAATTCCAAAAAGCTTTCGATAACATCAACAAATAACGCATTTTTCTCAACAAAAAAACCCACTCTTGAAGTGCGGGACGATCCTTTGATTAAAACGCTTAAATGGCTTCAAATTAGGTTTGAATATTTGAAATCGTGCTTAGAAAAAAATTCACTGTACTGCTGAGCAAGAAAAATTCCTTAACTTTATTAAACTTCATTTGCATACGATAAAATATAGCATTCACGAATGAAACTGGGAAAAATCAGCTATAGATCAAACGAACTATGGCGAAAAGATCACAAGGATTTATCTGGATTATGATATATTTTTTATCATGAAAGATTACAGATTAACAACACGCGAATTACAAATGCTGAAACTTCAGCATCGTAAAGAAAAGCGCAAACAAAATGCGGATCGCTTGAAGGCGCTTTATCTGATGGGCAGTGGTTGGTCGCTTCCTGCGATTTGTGAAGCCCTGTTATTGGATGAGAATACGCTTTATCGTTATTATAAATGTTATAAAGAAGGTGGTGTTAAGAGTTTACTAGAAAACAAACATAAAGGATCGGAGCGGAAAATGACGAGTGAGGAAGAATCTTTACTCGATGAGCACCTTCAAGAATTTCCGTGTCGCACGACAAAAGAAGTTATTGCTTATGTAGAGATGGAATTTGATGTTAAGTATAGCATCAGTGGCATGAATTCATTATTAAAAAAATTAGGTTTTAGCTACCATAAGCCACAGCCAAAACCTGGCAAGATTGATATTAAAGCGCAAAAAGAATTTATTAAAGAATACTATAAAATACGCAGTAAAATGACACCAGCGGATAGTCTTTATTTTATGGATGGAGCCCATCCTCAACATAATCCTAGTGTTCAATGCGGTTGGTTAAAGAAAGGCTATCGATTTAATGTGAGCACTGGCACGCGTTATGGTAGAGTTAATATTAACGCAGCAATTAATATTGATACGCATGATGTGGTGAGTATGACTGCTAAGAAATTAGATGAAAACATGACGCTAGATTTTTTTATAAAATTACGCAAAGCACAACCAAAAGGTTGGATTTATTTAGTGCTCGATAATGCGGAATACTATAGCTTTAAGGATATTGATAAAATAGCAGAGCATATGGGAATAAAATTAATTTATTTACCACCTTACTCGCCAAACTTAAATCCGATTGAACGATTATGGTCTTATCTGAAGAAAAAATTACTCTATAATCGGTACTTTGAAAAATTTGAAGATTTTGAAAAAGCGTGTACTGGCTTTATGAAGAGCTTGAAATATCGCAAACAAGAATTGCGAACATTGATTACTGAAAATTTTCAAATGTTCGATTAATTTGTCCCAATTTCATTTGGCTTTGCTATATCATGTGGAAAATAAAGACTATCTTTCATGTGTAGGCGCAAATTCATATTCATATCCTGAAAATTTTATGCATTTCTTGGAAGGTTTTCGTACGTCACTCTTTGGGGCAAATGAGAAAAATTTCGATGTGGGTGATGGTACGAAATTTTTTAAATTGTATAATTTAATCATTATTGCTTTAAGCCCGTATCTTAAAAATTATTCTGCGGATACTCAAAGAAAAGTTGTGATAAAAATAAAATAATTAAACTGTTTAATTTTAATTCGATTGTTTTCAATTATGTCAAAATTTGAAAATGAAACTGATTGGTGGTAGACTGTTTCTACTGTTAAAAATCAGGAGAAATAAAATTGCTTAGTTACAGCCTGATCTTTTTAATTGTTGCTATTATTGCCGCCTTGTTTGGTTTTACTGGAATTGCGGCGGCTGCTGCAGGGATAGCAAAAATTATTTTCTATATTTTTGTTATCGCGTTTTTTGTTTCTGTCATTTTTTCTTTCATAAAACGACCAAACGTTAAATAATTTATACAACTTGTTAAATATTTTGTAAAAAATTTAATTTATCCGCTCACAACAATTGAATTTGAGTCGAGGTGTCGAATTAGCGACGTAAAGAAGTATACTCTAAACAATTGGATTTTAGGCGAGGCGTCGAGTTAAAGATGCGAAGGAGTGTCTACTGAATACAATCTCTCCGCATCGTTAACTCGACAACAAAGCCTAAAATTCAAGTGTGAAGACTCTACATTCAAGCGTGAAGAGCAACTATCCAACTCATGGAGGCTATCATGAAAAAAATCTTTATCTCTAGCGCACTAATTTTACCTCTCACCCTGGGATTGGGCATAAATTCCGCAACGGTATTTGCCGATAATCCCACTCAAAATGAACAGAATCTAACCGATTCTGTGATCACCACCAAAGTAAAAGCAAAAATTCTTGCCGACAAAACGCTTAATCCACTTAATATTTCCGTAACCACAGAAAATGGTGTCGTCACTCTCAATGGGCAAGTTGATTCCGATACCGAGTATGAGCAAGCCGTCAGTCTTGCGCAATCCACCGATGGCGTCAATGACGTTAACACCAATGATCTGAACGTTAAAAGTAGCGATAGCCCAATGACAGATTTGGGAATTACGGCGCGTATTAAAGGAAAACTCATGCGTGATAAATTATTTTCACATAAAAAAATTGCTTATTGGGGTTTTAGCATAGAAACCCAAAATCAAGTGGTTTATTTAAAAGGCAAAGTAAACTCTAACGAAATAAAAAATAATATTATCCAAGTCGTAAAATCGGTGGATGGAGTAAAATCTGTGGAAGATTTGTTGAAAGTTAAACACAGTTAATTTGCTAAATTTTTAATTCAATGGAGTCACTATTATGAATAAAGATCAATTTAAAGGTTCTTGGAACCAGTTTAAAGGTAAAATTAAACAACAATGGGGAAAACTAACTGACGACGATATTACGCGAATTAATGGACA
Source organism: Legionellales bacterium (assembly GCA_026125385.1). NCBI lineage: Bacteria > Pseudomonadati > Pseudomonadota > Gammaproteobacteria > Legionellales > Legionellales bacterium. The sequence continues at coordinate 62,285 of JAHCLG010000003.1, read as the reverse complement.
ATACGACGAATTAAGAGGTGTTATCCAATCGCGCTATGGAAAAACTAAAGAAGAAGTACAAAAGGAATTGGAAAAATTTTTCGATGAGCAATCTGTTAAAAACTAGGCGTATTAACAATTCGCTTCGCCGAGAGCCGTAGCTCGCTAATTTTTGAGTGCCTAAGGTTTTTAGTACGAAATAAAATGAATAGCGAAGCACAAAAAAATCAGCGAGATACGCACTGAAAAGTAGAGTTATCAACACGTCATCATCATTGCAGCTGTTTATTGATACCCTATTTCACCATTTAAAATAGGGTATCAACAATAAAACTTTGTATCATAAGGAGTTTAATTATGAGCGCACAAAAAGAAACACTTGAAAATATGTTAGACAAAGACACATTAAAAAAATTAGAAGATCGATTAGAAAAAATGGTTGAAAAGCATTTTGAGAATGCCAAATCCACCGCAAACGATGCTAAAGATAAAGTCATTGAGTATTTTAATCAGACGCAACAAAAAACTGAAAAAGCCGTTTCCAATAATCCGTTTAAAAGTTTAGGGGCTAGTTTGCTTGCCGGAGTATTTTTAGGTTGGTTATTGAGTAAATAATGTCATGTTAAATTCTCAGTTAACCACTGTAAAATACTATTATCAATTAGCTCTTCTCCAATGGATGCTATTACGCCTCGCAATTTTGGCACTACCGACGAGTTTTATTGCCCTAATCCCGCTAGGTTTAATAGTATCCAAGGAGAGCTTGGTTATAATATTTGCGGTACTTTGTTTATTTTGGCTCATTTTGGCGATCGCCATTTTTATTCGCTACAGTCTATTAAAATCGCTTACTCAACAACAACCTTCGATGTTGGAAGAAATTAAACAAATTGTTTTAATTGGATTACTATTAGGGCTTAAAAAATGGTTTCAATTAAAAAAATCGAAGTCATGAACTATAGTCAAAAGTATTAGATCTAATTAAGTCTTTAAATTTACGCATCAAACAATCAGGTAGAGCGAATGATATCGGCTGAGCTCAATTTCCCAACTCAATCTAGGGCATATTGACAATTCTACTCTGTTGGTCGTAGCTCTTTGGTTTTCTGCGCTCCACGGCTCATGTACTCTATGTAAACAGAGGCGCTTAGTGTGTTCAACAGTCATCGAGCTACGTTTGAGCATAGCGAATTATCAACACGCCCTTTTTTAAAGCTTTATTTCACTTTTCTAGATTTCTTATAGTTATTATCCGCAATTTTTTGCTGCTGCTTTAATTGGTTTTGTGAATGTTGATTACGATCTTGGACATTGGTATTTCGGTGTGTGCAACGAGAATCTTTATTGTAAGGTTTGTAAAATCCTAGTCTTTCATAATTTATTGATTGGAGGTGAGTAAATTGGCTTTGTAAAACTTTTTTTGCATTTTTTTCTTGTTCTTTGAGGAGTTTATTATATAAAGATTTAATTTTTTTGCCAAAGTGACAATCCAACTCAGGATAAAAATGAGCACGTAAGGGTACTGGCCAAGACATAATGGTGGCAATTCTGGAATTAAATGCGTTAAGTTCTTGATCTTTTGCGGTTCTACCGTTTAAATCGGGATGGTCTTTTTCAAAAAGAATTTCAGATCCCAAACAAAATCCCAAATTATCATCCCCTTTTGGACAAAAATACCCTTGCGCTCTAATTTCATTTTCCGGTGTGCGTTCAATCTCAGTTAACACTAGAGTGTAGCGTTTATCATCATATTCATAGTGAAATGGTTTTTTTAAGTTATAATTTTCATCCATCGTATCCAGTTGTTGCAACATGGTGACGTCTTCCGCACTGAGTTTTAAGCCTTTGCGTAAGCGAAAAGGATAATAGTATTTTTTGACAATATCTTCTGCTTCTTCTAGTGTGCTTTTTTCATTAGGTCGGAGAGATTTTTTCAATTTTAAATCCGTGTAAGTCATAATGCGTTTATCACCCAGATCAATCATTTTTTGCAATGATGCTATTTCTGTGGTGTTTCTAACATTAAATGCGAAGCCTAATCCAACCTTTTCATTGGGTGCAAGAGCATCTTGTGCGGAATAAATGATATTAATTCCATTATTTTTATTATAGAGAGCCACCCATGCACGCCATAATTCACGACTGATGGCATAACAGGGTATATCGGTTTTTGCTTGGTGAACAATATCTTGATACTGAGCGCGATAGTAGGCTTGCGATCCGCTATTTATGAAATCAGGATGTATAGGATTATCTAAATATATTTTTAAATTAGTTTCTAGTAATAGGGTATCAACCATCATGGTAGCCGCAGCATCGTGATCTCGATAATCTATAAATTTTGTTGAGTAGGAACTAAAAACATCCGCAGGAGCGATGTTATTTTTAGTTAAATACTGAATGGCTTCATCGTTAAATCCAATTAAATTAGCTAGAGATAATTTGAGCTGTTCTGAAGATGTTTGCCAAGTGGGGGAAAGATCTTGGTTGGTAATAGGAGAACATTGCGGGTCGTCTGTGGTTAATGAGTTTAGATTGACCTCATCTGAAGAAGTTGTGGCTAACCATAACGCCAGGAATAACATAGAAATTCCACCAGCGGATAAGATTAATGTCGATTTGCTTATTTGAGAGTTTCTTTTATTATTTTTACCTGGTTTGTTTTTTTTATTAGACATGATTAACCCTTTGATTTTATAAATTAAACAATAAATTAAAGCGAATTATATCGGCTGAGCTCAATTTTCACAAGCTACCCTAAAATTATCCAACACTTGTTGGCAAATTAATTCAACGACATAGAGTAAGATCGGTTGTTGACGATAGGGGATGTGGTGCTGAGTATGATTAAGTGGGGTATTTTTAAAAAAATGTTCTACGGTGAATTCTAGGTTGCCTTCGCGAATACTTTGATCCCAATAAGTTTCTAAGCCGGTGATGATAATATGATGTCCCGCGGTATTGGGCGCATAAAATTCTAATAAATGATGGGAGCGCACGTTGAGTAACCGTTGGGCGAGTAATCCTTTGGTGGCTAAATCGCGCAAACTCAAGGAACATTGATGTTCAATTAAATACTCTAATAAACAGTCACTCGCAGTTTTTTGTTCGGGAAAATAAGCATATTGATTGAAAAATTGTTGAGTAATTTCTTGGATGTGTGAACGATCGTGTTGATTGTCGAGATATAATTTTACTTCGACATAAGGATAATGAACACGATATCCGGTGCGACAGGCAAATGGTTTTACGCATTCTTCAAAACCTTGCGCTAATAAACTTTCACTGATACCTAATACTTGCCATTTTAAACAGTCTTGACTCCGTTTTAATAGCTGTTGATTTAGCATAGGTAATACAAATTCTTCAAACATCGGTAGACATTCACGCGGTGGCCCCGGCAACATAAAAAATAATTGTCCAGCGTGTTTTGCCATGCACCCAGGTGCCGATCCATTGGCATTGGGAAAAATCACTGCATCACCAGGAAAAAGCGCTTGTTGTTGATTATTATCGGTGAGTACGACTTGATAGCGAGCAAAACGTTCGCGCAATTGCTGCATGCTGGGTTCATGCAATTGTAAATCACGATTTAAAAAACGCGCCAAGGCATAACGCGTGCGATCATCAGCAGTGGGTCCAAGTCCCCCCGTTATAATGATTGCCTGATGAGATTGAGCTAAAAATTGTAACCCGTTAATAATATCTTTTTCATCATCACTGACCGATAATTGATTGCCAACGGTGAATCCCAACTCAAACAAACGGTTTGCCAGGTTTTGCGCATTGGTATTTTGAATATCACCCTGGATGATTTCATCACCCGTAGTTAACAGGGCAATGGCTGTGGATTTTTGCATTGTAATTGCCTTACTCTCGCTATAAAATTCGTGGCATGAGAATTTAACAAGTCATTTAATCATGCATTATATCGAATTTATCGCTGCTTGCTTAGGTTTTTTTTGTACGTGGTTTTCAATGCGCCAACATCTCTTAACGTGGCCAACCGGCATTATTTCCGTCATGCTTTACGCAAAACTATTCCAGGATAATCATTTATACGGTGATATGGCATTACAAATAGTCTATTTGGTGTTATTTATTTATGGCTGGTATCAATGGTTGTATGGGGGCGACAAAGAGCAGGGTGTTAGCATCGCCTATACGCCGCGCAAAACAGTGTTATTTCTCCTCATTTTATTTACGGTGGGTTGTGGTTTCATGGCGTATTTATTACAACATTTCACCGCTTCACAAATGATTGTTTGTGACACCTTCACGACGACTGCAAGCTTAATCGCGCAATGGCTGCTCGCTAAAAAATATATTGAAACTTGGTACGTATGGTTTATTGTCGATGCCACTTATGTGGGGATGTATTTATATAAAGGTTTGTATATTACCAGTGTTTTAAATATTTTTTATACCAGTTTAGCGGCTTTAGGTTTTTACTGGTGGCAACAACATTTGCGCGAACAGCACTGTAGTTTACAGCATGTCAAACACTATTGAGCCTCTTCATTTAAAGCGTATTTGTCAGGCATTTTGTTTAGGCACTCCGCAGCGAGAGTTAATTCGCCTTCATCAAGGATTTACCCATACGGTTTGGAAATTAATCACGCAGCGCCATCATTACATGATTAAAAAAATTCATCCGAGTTTTGCGCAGGGTGACTATGAAGAAAATATTCAATCTTCTCATCGCATCCAGCAAATTTTTGCCAAGAGCGGGATCCCAAGCCAGGAATTATTATTATATGCAAATGAACCTTATTTAAAAATCGATAACATTATTTATTTAGTTTCACCGTGGATTGAGGGACACGTGAAACAGGGGACACTGAGTTCCTCACAAACACAGGCTTTAGCCCGCGTATTGGCAAACATTCATACTATGAATTTACCTTTGCTAGAGGCGCCCAAATTGCCTTGGCAAATGCCGACAATTTTTAATTGGCATTATTTTTTTAATACAATTGAACAGAGTCAAGTGGAAAATTTCTTAGAACTCTATCACTACTTGCCTAAATTAATTCATTGGCAAGACTGTTATAAACGAGCGATGCAAACATTAGATCCACAACGAGTCGTCAGTCATCGCGATTTACATCTGGGAAATATTATTTGGCGTAACCACCATGAGCCGGTATTAATCGATTGGGAGGGTGCTGGGATCATTCATCCTCATGTTGATTTAATTAATTTAGCGGTGAATGTGTCTTATGGTGACGATGGAACTTGCGATCGCATTATTTTTAACGAGGTCATCCACACGTATTCAAAAATTCGTGGCTATCGACCACACTTGGATCAGACTTTAGTGTTTGCAAGTTTTGCGACTTGGCTTGGGTGGTTATATTACATGATTAAGCGTATGTTCAACCACCCCGAACAGAGAAAATCGGCCCATCACCAGGCAATCGCTTGCATAACCATGATGGATTATTTAGAAAATAATCTAGCAGCCTGGAACGGAGCATAGCTGTAGCCTGGAACGGAGCGCAGCGTAGATCCAGGATCGAGGTATAAAAAAACTCTGATCCTGGATCTACGCTGCGCTCCGTTCCAGGCTACTCGCTACACGCTGCGCTCCGTTCCAGGCTACTCGCTACACGCTGCGCTCCGTTCCAGGCTACTCGCTGCGTTTCGTATAAACATTAATCTCATCGGGTAAATTATTCCAGCCGGTCCAAAATTCTTTGAGGACTAAGTGGTGTGAATTTAATGTCAGAATTTTTTCGATATACACTCGCGGCGGGCAGGGATGGTTTGTGCTAGCAGGTTTATCTTCAATCAAGGCAAAAAGATTAGCGCTTAACCATTTTATTCGTAAACGTTCCGGTGCCTGGCATTGCGTTTCGTTATACCAATACACGACCTGTGACGATTTAAAATCAAATCCTGCACAATGAGATTTTTCTAAAATATAACGCCCAGCAAGCGGGGTACAATACACTTGCGTGCAAAAAATTAAGCCAATGATAGCTATCCAGTGTTTAATGTTCATTTTAAATAACCTTTGGTGTTAATCATTTCGAAATGTATCACTTTGTGAGGGGTAGTGCATTAGTTGAAGATTCATATTTAGCCATGGATTCTATTTTATTTTGATAGCCGAGTAATAGTTCATCAAATGAAGGGTTATTGGAATTGTTATTTAAACCATAAGCGGTGACTAACGCGTTTAACAATTTAGTTCTAAAAGAGTTTGGCTTAGTATTACCGTTATCAGGATTTTTTAGATAGTTATATATAAACAGATGAAGTTCATTGGCATCAGATATTATGGCAATTTTCTGTAAAAAACTAACTACCCTATTTTTACCTGAAGTGCCATGACTAAAAAATAAAAATCCATTTTGGAAAAAATTAGTAGTCGTGCAAAAAAGACCATAATTATATCCTACGGCTGTTACTAGACGTTTTATGCTATCGCTAGTTGAGTCGGGAGTTAATGTGATTTTTCCAATTTCTTGATCGTAATAACTTTTTAGATTTATAGCTATACTTGATGTTGAAAATTTCTGGAAGTCATTTTTATTTAGAAGCAAAGCAGGTAATTCTATATGCCAGCTTTCTTCTAGATATTCAAGCGCAATTCTCTGTGCTATAGTTTGAAAATCTGAAGTGGTTTGGATTAAATCATTTAGTTTATCTTTGAAAAGATTAAGGTAGGTATGGATAACAGAGGTATCAATTTGTTTGTCACTAACAAAATTTATACTTATGTTGCCCAAATTACTGATGTTATTTGTTAATGAGGTATGACAAGTTTGGATGATGAGTTCAGTAATTTCATTTAGACACTTGTTATAAGTAAGGTACGATATTTCAGAGAAAAGAGTGTTAATAAATAATTCAAATTCCTCATAGCCTTTGATGATGTCTAAAATTCTTTTTTTAAAAGCGTCTTTTTGGGTCAGTGTTCTGAAATTGTCGGCTGTAATATTAAAAAAAATGTAATATAAATCAGTGACATCTTCGATGGATTGTATAAATTCATCTTCTAACAATTGTTCTTGAATTTCTGGAAAAAAATCTTGTTTTTCCTTGATATCAAGAATTTGAAAAATATTATGAAAATCCTTGGGGTTTTTAATTATATTTTTTTCTATTAATATATCTTTAAGTTTTTGAAAGATGAGGTTGCGTTTATTTTTGTCTCTTATGTTACTAAAGATAGAGGTAAAATCGTTCGCTGAATTGATATAGTTGGATAAAGCTTTTTTGCGTGAAAATAAAAAAAGTTCAATTATCACTAAGTTGTTAACAGTCTTTAGTACATGGTTAATATCGGCTACTAGATATGATGAAATTATCTTGCTTTCAACTCGATAATAAACTGCTCTTAACTGTTCAGGAGAAAGGTGGTGAAGAATCTTAATAATATCATAATAAGATTGAATTAAAACTTGCACTAGATTATTAGAAATCAACTTATTGATAAAAATTTCTCGTTCTTTACTATCAAGACACAGAAGAAGCTCATCAAGTTCGATTGAATTTTTAATTGTCGAGAGGATGAGGTTTTCCGAGCAATTCAATACCATTTTTTTCTGTTGAGGGGAAAGATGGGGTGAAATTAATATAAAATCCGCACAAGATTTGATTATCTGGGTAGGTGGCTTTTGGCTAAAATAAATTTCGATTGCATTTTCTCTTTGTGGAGGCAATAAAAATTTAAAAATAAGCTCCAGATCATTTACCGTCGTGATGAGATTTGCTAAACGATCCTTGTAGATTTCATAGACCTCTATACGTTTGCTGCAATCAAGTGAAATAATAATTGTATTAAAATCATTTGCATTATTAGCAAGATCAATAACTTTGCTTTTCAATATATCAAAAACAATGTCACTCGTCTCATCTATAATCAGCATCATAACGGCAAAAAAATTATTAGCATTGGTAACAACTACCTTTAATTGATTTTTCCATGCTTCTACTTCGAAAACAGTGCGAATTTGCTCAGGAGTTAATTCACATAAAATATGAGGAAAATCTTGTACGGTTGTAAAGAGTGATGACGGGATCTTTTCGCAGACTAAGCGTAAATTTTCTTTTGTAAATTGCTTTAAAAAAATCCCAAGATTATAATTACGCATATTATTATCATTATTGGAATTCTGCTGAGTAAATTCAGCTATAAGTTTTTCTAATTGCTCATCATTATTAGGGGATTGCGTGTTGTGAGTGTCTAAGCTTAACATGTTGATTTCCTGTTTTTTTTATCGAAAATTGGGCATGAGGATTTTAATCATTAATTGTACACAACAATCTCGCATTTGACCAGCTAAATCCAACTAAACGGTTGAGGAGAGCCATTAACTTCTGTTACGGACGCACAAAAAATCTAGCCAGAAAAGCTCACAGTGTGTAAGCTTAACACCCTGAATAGGAACTGGATCAAGATAATCATGACGAATTATAAAGACACCCTGAATTTGCCACAAACGGCGTTTCCCATGAAAGCCAATTTAGCGCAACGCGAGCCGCAACTCTTAGCGCGTTGGCAAGAAATGGGGTTATACCAACAACTGCAAAAAATGTGGCAGTCACGGCCTAAATTTATTTTGCACGATGGTCCGCCGTACGCGAATGGTAATATTCATTTAGGACATGCGGTGAATAAAGTCTTAAAAGACATCGTGGTGAAATCCAAAAACATCAGTGGTTTTGCCACCCCTTACGTGCCCGGTTGGGATTGTCATGGGTTGCCGATTGAATTAAACGTGGAAAAAAAACACGGCAAAGCCGGCGATAAAATTTCTGCTAAACAATTTCGTCAGGCTTGTCGGGATTACGCGCAAGGATTTATTGATATTCAGCGCGAAGAATTCATGCGTTTAGGGCTATTAGGCGATTGGTTTAAGCCGTATTTAACGATGGATTATCATTACGAAGCGAATGTCATTCGCGCGTTGGGTAAAGTCATTGAAAAAGGTGTGGTTACTCAGGGTTATAAACCAGTATTTTGGTGTTTTGATTGCGCTTCAGCGCTGGCGCAAGCGGAAGTGGAATATAAAGATAAACAGTCTCCTTCTATTTATGTGCGTTTTCCGGTGGTGGATGAACCCAAGATCTTAAGCGCGTTTAATGCAGAAAATTCAGGACACGGTGCAATCTCGGTGGTTATTTGGACCACGACACCGTGGACATTGCCCGCGAATGAAGCGGTCGCAGTGCATCCTAAGTTTATTTATGATTTAGTCCAAGTCAACGACGAACGTTTGCTCATTGCTCACGATTTAGTAACACCTTTCATGCAAATAATAAACGGCGAAGATTATTCGGTACTTGCCTCGGTTATTGGTGAAAAATTACTGCATCATACTTTAAAACATCCGATGATTTCGAATAAATGGGTACCGATTTTATTAGCAGAACATGTTACCTTAGAAGCTGGAACAGGCGCTGTTCACACCGCCCCTGCACACGGCCCCGATGATTATCAAGTCGCTAAAAATTATGGTTTGCCAATTCATAATCCCGTATTAAGTAATGGTTTATTCAGCAGTGAGGTACCCCATTTTGCGGGTCTACATGTATTAAAAGCCAATAAAACGGTGCTTGAATTTTTACAAGCAAAAAATTTATTAATTCATGCCAGTGACATTAATCACAGTTATCCGCATTGTTGGCGCCATAAAACGCCTTTAATTTTCCGCGCGACACCGCAATGGTTTATTAGCATGGAGGAAACAGATTTACGTCAACGCGCCTTAAATGCTATTGCGCAAGTCAAATGGTTTCCGCCTCAAGGTGAAAAACGCCTTAGCACGATGGTGGAAAATAATCCTGATTGGTGTATTTCGCGTCAACGCACTTGGGGCACGCCGATTCCTGTATTTTTACACAAAGAAACGGCACAACCTCATCCGCGCACGCCAGAAATCATTGAACAGGTGGCAAAAGCCGTGGAAAAAAATGGCATCGATGCCTGGTACGATATTCCGGCGGCAGAATTGATAGGTAGTGACGCCAGTGATTATGAAAAAAGTCATGATGTTTTAGATGTTTGGTTTGATTCTGGGGTGACTCATTATTGCGTATTAAAACAATTACCGGAGTTGAATTATCCTGCTGATATGTATCTTGAGGGTTCCGATCAACATCGTGGTTGGTTTCAATCGTCGTTATTAACGGGTGTGGTTTTAAATGATCAAGCACCGTATCGTCAAGTGTTAACTCATGGTTTTACCATCGATGAGAACGGTCATAAAATGTCGAAATCATTGGGTAATGTTATTCCACCTGAAAAAATTATTCAAACCATGGGCGCGGATATTCTACGTTTATGGATTGCCTCCACCGATTATCGCGGCGAAATTACGTGTTCTCACGAATTATTCAATCGCACAGCCGACACTTATCGTCGACTTCGTAATACCCTGCGTTATTTATTAGCCAATATTTGCGATTTTGATCCGAGTAAAGATAGTGTGGCGTATGAGAATTTAGTAGCACTCGATCGTTATGTTTTAGGGCAAGCGTATGCGGTGCAACAAGAGGTTTGTCAAGCATACGAAACCTATCAATTTCATGAGGTCATTCAAACCATCCATCATTTTTGCACATTAACCTTAGGCGCATTTTATTTAGATGTGATCAAAGATCGCATTTATACTATGCCAACCCAAAGTTTAGCACGGCGTTCGGCGCAAACGGTGATGTATCATATTGCGGAAAGTTTAGTGCGCTGGCTTGCCCCCATTTTAAGTTTTACCGCCGATGAAGTTTGGCAATATTTACCGAACCGTGAAAATGATTCGGTATTTCTTAACACGTGGTATGCTGAATTAAAATCATTAAATGATCCCCAATTTACTCAAAGCGATTGGGAAAATATCATTGCTGTGCGCGAGGCGGTTTACAAAGAATTGGAAATTAAACGTAATCAAGGAGAAATCGGTTCATCGCTAGCGGCAGAAATTACTTTATATTGCAGTGATAAATTATTGCAACAATTAAAAGTTTTTAACGATGAGTTGCGTTTTATTTTTATTACGTCTTACGCCACGGTATTACCCTTAAGTGAGGCTAATCATTCTGACAGCACAATGACTATTGGCAATGAAACATTACGTGTGCAAGTGAGTGCTTCACAACATGCAAAATGCGTGCGTTGTTGGCATCATCGCGAAGAAGTGGGGCAACATCCTTCACATCCTGAACTCTGTTCGCGGTGTGTGACGAATATTGAAAAAGCAGGCGAAATTCGTCAATTCGCATAAATCCGTAACCTGGAACGGAGCCGTAGCCTGGAACGTAGCGCAGCGAAGATCCAGGATCGAAGTTTTAAAATATTACCGATCCTGGATCTTCGCTGCGCTACGTTCCAGGCTACGTCTGCGCTACGTTCCAGGCTACGGCTACTCCATTTTAGGCTACATACTACCAATGAGGAAATTATGGCAACATTATTAATGAAAGAAAAAAAAGGGCAATTACGTTGGTTATGGTTAAGTATTATCATTATTATTCTTGATCAAGCGACTAAATATTTAGCTGCTCATCACCTCTTACTGGGCGAACCAAAAGTGCTGTTGCCATTTTTTAATTTTACCCTAGCGTTTAATACGGGTTCAGCATTTAGTTTTTTGCATCAAGCCGGTGGTTGGCAAGTGTGGTTTTTTTCAGGCTTAGCCAGTGGCGTTAGTATTATTTTATTGGTGTGGTTAGCAAGCTTAACTCAACAAAAGCGATTATTAGCGTGTGGTATTGTGTGTATTTTAGGAGGAGCGATTGGAAATTTAATCGATCGCGTGCGCTTCGGTTATGTGATCGATTTTCTCGATTTTCATTGGCAACATTGGCATTGGCCAATTTTTAATATTGCTGATACTGCGGTTTTTATCGGGGCGTGTTTGATTATTTTCGATCATTGGAAACACAGTAAAAAATAACACCAGAAGATGCGAGTGTTGAAGCTTTTCATCTTCAAAAATTTAAAATTGAGTGAATTATTATGAAACCATTTACCATATATCTCGCCAATCCTCGCGGTTTTTGTGCCGGTGTCGATCGTGCGATTGAAATTGTTAATCGCGCGCTCGATTTATTAGGTGCGCCCATTTATGTGCGACACGAAGTGGTTCATAATCAATTTGTCGTCTCCGAATTAAAAAATAAAGGAGCAATCTTTGTCGATGACTTGAAAGAAATTCCGCCAGGAAGCACGGTGATTTATAGCGCGCACGGCGTTTCGCAACAAGTGCGCCAGGAAGCAGCAATGCGACAATTAAACGTATTTGATGCTACTTGTCCTTTAGTTAGCAAAGTTCATATGGAAGTCATGAGGTTTTCACGTTTAGGCCATGAATGCATTCTCATCGGACATGCTGGACACCCCGAAGTGGAAGGCACTATGGGACAATATCACAATCCACAAGGCGGTATTTATTTAGTCGAAAACTTAGGAGATGTAGAAAAATTACGCGTTAAAAATCCCGAAAAATTAGCCTATATTAGCCAAACCACCTTATCCGTAGATGATACTGCAGAAATTATTACTGCTCTACGCCAACGTTATCCTGCTATTCATGGGCCGCGTACGGAAGACATTTGCTATGCCACGCAAAATCGTCAAGATGCCGTGAAGGATTTAGCAAAACTATCGGATTTAGTGTTGGTGGTAGGATCTAAAAACAGTTCCAACTCAAATCGCTTACAAGAATTAGCCGCGCGATTAGGCTGTAAAGCCTATTTAATCGATAACGCCAAAAATATTGATCCGAAATGGTTCAGCGATACTATACAAACCGTAGGTGTCACTGCCGGTGCTTCGGCGCCAGAAATTCTGGTCAAAGAAGTTATCCACTATTTAGAATCGATAGGCGGCGTATATTCTCACGAACTCAATGGACGTCAAGAAAATATTGTATTTGCTTTGCCTAAAGAATTGCGGCACGCGGCTGAGTAAAAGCAAGTTTAATTATCTTCAATTAGAATGATGCGCAGTGTGGCGTGGTTTCGCGGTAAAACGATCACCTTTAGTATGTTTTGGGATCGTGCCTAACCGTTTTAAAATGGTTTGCGTTTTTTCGCGATCGCTGCGCAGATAACTATTTTTATCTACATACGCATCGTTTTTGCTGATTAACCATTTTTGGGTTGACCACGAACCACTGCTGCGTTTGCCTGCGACTCGAATGGAGTGTCCTTCATTACCAACATCATGATTGCGAAATGTTGCAAATTCTTCTTTAGGGCGCAATATCACATGATAATAATCACCTTTTCCCGTGGTACCAGGTGCTTTACGCTGTTTTCCTTTCGATTGATGTTGAGTTTTAGTTTTTTTGCCAGAACTAGAATGAGTTTGGTGATGATGAGTGTTTGCATGAGTCATGGTTAATTTCCTCCTAACTATTAATAATTTCTCCGCCATTAGGATGAAGGACTTGGCCGGTCATAAATAAACTTTCTGTTGACGCTAAAAAAATATAGCAGGGTGCAATATCGGCGGGTTGAGCTGGACGTCCTAAAAAAGTGTCGCTACCAAAATTTTTTACAGCTTCTTGGGGAAATGACGCTGGAATTAACGGTGTCCACACCGGTCCTGGTGCCACAGCATTGACGCGAATTTTTCGTGAGTAAAGTTGTTTGGCAAGAGAGCGGGTAAAAGCAATAATGGCACCTTTGGTGGAAGAATAATCCACTAAATGAGAACTTCCGCGATAAGCGGTTACCGAAGAAGAATTAATAATGGAATTTCCTTCTTTTAAATAAGGCAAACATAATTGCGACAGATAAAAATAACTAAAAAAGTTAGTGGCGAAAATAGTCGATAATTGTTCAGGCTTAATGCTCGTGATGTCTTCGTTATAAAATTGCACAGCAATGTTGTTAATTAAAATATCGACGGTACCGTATTGTTTAATACAATATTCCACTAAACGTTGACATTCTGTAAATTGTGACAAATCGGTATCTAAGGGTGGTGCAATATTGCCGCCACGTTGTTTGATGTATTCATAAGTTTCATTGGCATCGTTATGTTCATTATGATAAGCAAAAACAATAGTAGCGCCTTCTGCATGGCAGTGATAGGCAATGGCACGACCAATTCCGCTGTCGCCGCCTGTGATTAAAACAACTTTATTATTTAATTTGTTAGCGCCCTGATAATTTTCGTGAATGGAAATAGGGTGGGGACACATTTCTTCTTCTAAACCTGGTTGAGTGTCTTGTTGTTGCGCAGGGATGTTGGAGGTGGATTTTTTATTTTCCACAATCAACTCGCAAACCTCTTCCATTTTTTCTAATTCGGCTGGGGTGACAGGGTTTTTATTCATGCTAGCCTCCTGGCAATGTGTAAGAGAGTTGATTAAAAATGAGCAGAAATAGTGATAAAGTGAAATTTAAAAATACAATAAAAAAAAGAATTTATAACAGAATTAGCTGAAGTCACAAATACATTATATAAAAAACTAGTTTAATTTTCAATTTTTAATCCATGTAAATTGACTATTGTCTAAAACGTTTAAAAGTAATAGTGATATTATTTTAAACCATAGAAGTTAATTTTTTGATAAAGCATTGGGAGTTTATTATGAATGCAAATAATCCAAAGCAAGAAGTGCAAATTTCTGCAATTATTAATTCGGAGCAAAAAATGGAAAATTTGGTAAAAGCGTTGATGGCACATGGTTTTGCTATGCATGATATTGTTGTCCAAGCCAGTGCGGAAAAATTAGACAAACAATTTTCACAAAAATATATTGATCCTAAAAAATTACAAAAAAATCCCCGCACGCCCAAATCATTTCCCTTGTTAAGGGATGAACTAGGTTGGACTTTGGGATTTATGATAGGTCTGCCGATGTTTTTTATCATTATTCTGGGATTATTGCTCTTCGGTGACGGAGACTCGATTGCACACAATTACCGCGTATTACTTGTGAGTGTGGTTGTGGGATTAATTCCAGGCTCACTGTTAGCCCAGTGGTACCATCATCGACGCACACTTCGCGAACATCATCAATTTCAGCACGGAGGTAAAGTGATTTGGATCCATGCTATTGGCCAAAATCAAATTGATCAGGCAAACTCGTTGTTAAAAAAATGTCATGCTAAAATGATCCGCGAACAATTTTTACAATATGTCGAGAACCACGACCGGAGATGGTGAGTAGACGCTAACGTCTCCAGCAGGTGTTGACATTTTCAGTGCCCGTGACACCAATAACGCCGGCTTGCGTGAGGGTAAAACTCCCGCAGGGGTCATTAGCTTGCGTCGTGCCTGCGACGGGTGTGGCACGAATGGTAAAGGTATTTGCGGTTTGAGTTGGAATGCTTAAGGTATAATTCGCAGGGTTGGTTGCTCCTAAACTTGCCGGTGTGGCGATGGTCGCATAGGTATTATTCATGGTGTGAAAGCGCTCCATGCGTGCCGCTAAATCGTTGAGCGACATCGTGGCTTCTACTCGACGGGTGGCCATAATGTGTTGATTATACATAGGAACTGCAATTGCTACGATCACGCCGACAATGGCGACCGTGATCATCAGCTCGATTAAAGTAAAGCCTTGGTTACGTTTCATTTAATTCTCTACTCCCCGGATCAACTCTTTTAAGTTTAGCTCAATTTTTTAAGCCTGTTTGGATTAGGCTGGATTAACAATATCCCTCGTTGGCCACAGCGAATTGGTAACACGCCCTAGTGATCCTATTTAAAACCATAACAGCCGCATTTAGCTTAAATGTCGCAACAGACCATCGGCAAAATCGGTGGTTAGTCCACGGCTTAAGCGATCGATAAAACTGACTGGACTACGATAATTGACAATATTTTTAGTTTTAAAGAGATCCCTTGCCACATCGGCCACACTCTTCATGCCATCGACTAAGCCGATGCGCTCTGCATCCGCGCCGGTCCACACTAAGCCGGAAAATAAATCGGGGGTATCTAACTTTAAGCGTGCGCCACGACCTTGTTTTACTTTATCGATAAAAATTTGATGGGTTTTATCGATGATATCTTGTAAATAGTGTTTTTGCGTATCATTCATCGGTGAGAAAGGATCAAGCAAGCCTTTATTTTTACCTGCAACCAATAGGCGACGCTCGATACCGAGTTTTTGCATGGCATCGGTAAAACCAAAGCTGCCAATCATCACGCCGATGGAGCCGACTAAGCTTGAGGGATCGGCGTAAATAGCGTTTGTGCTAGCGGCGATGTAATACGCACCGGAAGCGCAAATATCGGAACACACCGCATAAATTTTTTTGCTGGGATAGCGTTGGCGCAAACGTGTAATTTCGTTATACACTTCATCTGCTTGTACGGGTGTGCCGCCTGGACTATTAATATTTAAAATTACCCCTAAGGTATTTTTATCTTGAAACGCGCGATTAAGATTGCGAATGATGTGCTCTGCGCTATATTCGCCACCGGGGAAAATAGTGCCGGTAATGTTGATGATGGCAGCATGAGGCGTTGAAACACCTGGCATTTCTGTGGTGTTATTAGGCCATAGTATGAGAATAAAAATTAAAACATAAAATAAGAACATTAACTTAAAAAAAATTCCCCAACGACGCGCCCGCCGTTGTTCTTGCAAACTCGCAAATAATAGTCGTTCTAAAACATCTTTTTCCCACTGCGGTTGTTCTGCTGACATGATTTTTTCCTAAAGCGTATTTGATTATCGAACATTGTAACCAAGACAATTAAGATAGCAAGCACTAGAAAGTGGTATACACCTTACGCAGAGTCTGCGGTATTGTTATCAACAGCAGTTTCGCACTTGTGCGAAACTGCTGATCAAGTGAAAATACCAACTTGAAATTTTTTATTTATTCCCCATTTCTATTACAATCTAATTGATGTTTAACACAGGATGGCTTACTCATGCGTTATGATAAATTAACTTCTAAATTGCAATTAGCCTTAAGCGATGCGCAATCGTTGGCAATTGGGCGTGATAATCAAATGATTGAACCCTTGCATGTATTAAAAGCACTGCTCGATCAAAATGGCGGAACGGCTAATCATATTTTAAATAATGCCGGTGCTAATATCGCACAATTACGCAGTCATATTGATAATGCCTTGGATAATTTACCTAAAGTGAGTGGCGCTGCGAGTGGTGAATTACATATTTCTTCCAGCTTGCAACGCGTGTTAAATATCACCGATAAATTAGCGCAAGCCCGAAAAGATCAGTATATTTCCAGTGAATTATTTTTATTAGCACTCCTCGAAGATACCGATCACGCAGGTGAATTATTACGACGTAATGGCGTGACGAAAACGGCATTAGAAAAAGCCATTCACGCGATTCGTGGCGGTGAAACTATTCACGATCAAAACGCTGAAGAGCACCGTCAAGCATTGGAAAAATATACCATCGATTTAACCGAACGCGCTGAACAAGGCAAGCTCGATCCAGTGATTGGTCGGGATGATGAAATTCGTCGTACGATTCAAGTCTTGCAAAGACGCACCAAAAATAATCCCGTATTAATTGGTGAGCCTGGTGTGGGTAAAACCGCTATTGTCGAAGGACTTGCTCAACGCATTATTAATGGTGAAGTGCCAGAAGGATTAAAAAATAAACGTTTATTATCGCTTGATTTAGGCGCATTAATCGCTGGAGCAAAATTTCGTGGTGAATTTGAGGAGCGCTTAAAAGCCGTATTAAACGATTTGGCAAAACAAGAAGGACAAATTATTTTATTCATTGATGAAATTCATACCATGGTCGGTGCGGGTAAAGCAGAAGGTGCTATGGATGCGGGAAATATGCTAAAACCCGCGTTAGCTCGCGGCGAATTACACTGTGTGGGCGCGACTACGTTAGATGAATATCGCGAATATATTGAAAAAGACGCAGCCTTAGAACGTCGTTTTCAAAAAGTATTAGTTAATGAACCCACCACAGAAGATACCATTGCAATTTTACGTGGTTTAAAAGAACGTTATGAAGTACATCATGGTGTAGAAATTACCGATCCCGCGATTGTCGCTGCAACTATTTTATCTCAACGTTACATCACCGATCGCAATTTACCTGATAAAGCGATCGATTTAATTGACGAAGCGGCGAGTCACATTCGCATGGAAATTGATTCCAAACCTGAAGAAATGGATCGCTTAGAACGGCGGATTATTCAATTAAAAATTGAACGCGAAGCCTTGCATAAAGAAGAAGACGAAGCTTCTAAAAAACGTTTGGAAGATTTAATTCATCAAATTGAAAAATTAGAAAAAGATTATTCCGATTTAGAGGAAATTTGGAAAGCAGAAAAAGCCGCTGTTGAAGGCGCTAAAAATATCAAAGTTGAATTAGAGCGTGCTCGCAATGAATTAGAAACGGCGAGACGTGCAGGGGATTTAACGCGGATGTCGGAATTGCAATATGGCAAAATTCCTGAATTAGAAAAAAAATTAACGGTAGCACTGGCGGCTGAGCAGGCAGATAATCAACCGCAATTATTGCGCAGTCGGGTAACCGATGAAGAAATTGCTGAAATTGTGTCAAAATGGACGGGTATTCCCGTCGCCAAAATGCTGGAGGGTGAAAAGCAAAAATTATTACACATGGAAGACTATTTGCATCAACGGGTGATTGGACAAGAAGAGGCGGTGACAACGGTAGCCAATGCCATTCGCCGCTCACGCGCGGGGTTATCCGATCCTAATCGTCCTGTTGGATCGTTTTTATTTTTAGGCCCAACCGGTGTGGGTAAAACAGAGTTATGTAAAGCATTATCAGGCTTTTTATTCGACACTGAAGCCGCCATGGTGCGGATTGATATGTCGGAATTTATGGAAAAACATTCTGTGGCGCGTTTAATTGGCGCACCGCCTGGATATGTGGGATATGAAGAAGGTGGCTATTTAACCGAACAAATCCGCCGTCGTCCTTATGCTGTTATTTTACTGGATGAAGTGGAAAAAGCGCATCCTGATGTTTTTAATATTTTATTACAAGTATTAGACGATGGTCGTTTAACCGATGGGCAAGGGCGTACCGTGGATTTTCGTCACGCCGTGATTGTCATGACCTCAAATCTTGGTTCGCATTTAATTCAAGAATACGCCAGCGATCCCGAAAAAATGCGCAGTGTGGTGCAAGAAGAGGTCGCCAATCATTTTCGCCCTGAATTTTTAAATCGTTTAGATGCGCAAGTGATTTTTCATGGCTTGCAACGCGCACAAATTCACGATATTGCCCGTATTCAAATTCAACGCTTAGCATCACGTTTACACGATCGTGAAATTACATTAACACTGGATGACAATGCCCTCGATTTAATTGCAAATTTAGGTTATGACCCAGTCTATGGCGCAAGACCTTTAAAACGTATTATCCAACTTCACTTAGAAAACCCCTTAGCACAAGCAATTTTAGCAGGAGAGTATCCAGCAGGATCGCATATTAAAGTCAGTAGCGCACAAGGAAAAATTGTCTTTACTAAAACTTAAAGGTGACAGGAGTTTCGTAGTAGTGCGAAACTCTTACATTATTTCAGGTTACGTATTTTAATTAAGACGCGTTGATAAGTTGCTCTTCAGAGTAGAATTGTCAACGCGAGCTAACGGCGCTACAATCCATTTAAATATCCTCTTGAGAATGGAAAGCATGCAAAAACCTCTGATCGGAATTACCAGTTATTGGACGGAAAATAACGATCATCTTTACATGCCTAAAGCCTATATTCGTGCCGTGAGAGCAGCGGGTGGTATTCCTATTTTAATTTCCCCCGGTTTGCTCGAGGTCGGCGAGCTTTTAAATTTGATTCAAGGCGTAATTTTTACGGGTGGCAGTGATGTTAATCCTGATTTATATCGCGCTCCTAGTAAACATCCGGCACTTGAAAAAATCAATCATGAGCGCGATAACGCAGAATGGGAACTTGCTGAAGCCGTTTTAAAAAAACGCTTACCTATTTTTGCCATTTGTCGCGGAGCGCAATTAATTAATGTGCTGCAAGGGGGAAGTTTACATCAACATTTACCCGATGTTTATGGCGAAACCATTTTACATCGCGGTGAGAACTGTAAGCCGGTGACGCATCAGGTGCAATTGCATTCGCCTTCCATTCTCAGCAATGCCTATCAGTGCGAGGCGTTTGAAGTTCATTCATGGTATCATCAATCGATTGATCAATTAGGGCAGAATTTGCGAGTAGTAGGATCGTGTGGTGATGGTGTGATTGAAGCCTATGATATGCCAGATTATTCTTGGTTACTAGGCGTGCAATGGCATCCTGAGTTATCGGCAGCCAGCGATCCGCTGCAACAAACTTTATTCGATTTATTTGTTAAGGCAAGCTCAAATTATGCCTAAATTCTCCCATTGAGCTGAGTAGGTGTAGCCAGTCCATTGAAAAATGTCTACAATAAGTATTCTGCTTCAGCTCGTAAAAGGAATTTATCATGTCACTTTATACACATATTCTAGTTGCTGTGGATTTTACCGAAAAAAACAAACTTGTTGTCGAAAAAGCCCAACAACTTCGTCAATTAACGCAAGCTAAATTAAGTGTATTACACGTCGTAGAACCTATTCCTGCCAACAGTTACGGATTTATCGACGTTATCGATTTTGAAGCGCAAATGTTAGATCGCGTGCGCGAAGAATTAAATACATTAGCTAAACAATTAAATTTATCAGAACGCGATTGCCATTTAGAAATGGGTCCAGCCAAATCGCAAATTCTTAATACCGCAAAAAATATTCAAGCCGATGTGATTATTATCGGCAGTCATGGACGTCATGGATTTTCAGCTTTGTTGGGTTCAACGGCAAATTCAGTCGCTCATCATGCTAAATGTGATGTGATTATGGTGCGGATCGAAGACTAGGGTATAACGGCAATTCTACTTTGATGGCCTAAGCTCGTTGCTTTGTTGTGATCCGCTGCTCATTTTCTGCCTGTAAACTGCGCACGATGATGAAAAATCAACGCGCTAAATCTCAGCATAGTAAATTGTCAACACGCCCTAAATTTTTTATTTTTTTACTTGAAAAAATTTACCGCAACCCCATTTTTATACTCAGAAGATGATTGGAGGTAAAGTAAAAATGAGTAAAGTTAATGTGTATCGTCCTTGGGGTAATCTGGCAAAAATTCAAGATGAATTAGCGAATATTGTTAATCGTTCTTTATATGGCGATGATTCTAATGTTGCCACCAGTCAGTGGTTACCATTAGTTGATATCGTCGAAAATGAAAAGGCATTTGTATTGCATGCTGATTTACCTGGCGTTGATGTTAAAGATATTCAAGTGTTTATGGAAGATGGCATGCTCACCATTAAAGGTGAACGCCACAGTGAACATCAGCACGATGAAAAATTCTATAAACGTATCGAACGCGCTCACGGTGAGTTTTATCGTCGCTTTAGTTTACCAGATACTGCCGATGGTGAAAAAATTGCCGCAAAAAGCAAACATGGCGTGCTTGAAATCGTTATTCCTAAAAAGGAAAAAGATCAAAGCCGTCGTATTCCCGTAGAAGGTTAATCCTTTTTTCTCTTGATGTTGTTAAGCCTCTGCGCCAGGGAGTCGTTCCTGGCGCAATTTCTTGACTTCAGGAGTTTCGTACTTTCAATGCGCTACTCCTTCCTGGATTGATTACCTTGCAATTTTTCTTGCAATTTTTTGTAGATCCTATATAAATCACACTTTCGTTGTCGGAGCGGAGGCGGCTAGTGTGGCACTGGAAAATATTATCGAAATTAAACAATTAACCAAATCCTATGCGGGGCATCCCGTTCTGCTAGATATCAACCTCGAAGTTCGCAATGGTGAAATATTAACCCTGCTGGGTCCTTCGGGTTGTGGTAAAACGACCTTATTAAGACTCATTTCTGGTTTTGAAGATCCCAATGAAGGCGAAATCTTTATTGCAGGGAAAAATGTGGCGCGATTAGCACCGAATTTGCGTCATGTGAACACAGTTTTCCAAAATTATGCCTTATTTCCACACATGACCGTATTTGAAAATGTCAGTTTTGGTTTACGCTGCCAAAAGTTACCCGAAGATGAAATCCGCCACCGTGTGAACGAAGCCTTAGCTATCGTTAAACTCACCGGCTTTGAACAACGTCGTCCCGCGCAATTATCAGGCGGTCAACAACAACGTGTGGCGATTGCGCGTGCTGTTGTGAATCAACCTTTGGTGTTATTGTTCGACGAACCATTAAGCTCTTTGGATTATCGCCTACGCAAAAACATGCAATTAGAATTACGTCAATTACAACGCAAATTAGGTATCAGCTTTATTTTCGTGACACATGATCAAGAAGAAGCCTTATCAATGTCCGATCGCGTCGCGATTATGCAACACGGTCGAATTGTGCAACAAGGCACGCCTCGTGAAGTCTATGAACATCCCAGTAATCTTGCAGTGGCCAAGTTCATTGGTGAAGTGAATATTTTTGATCTAGAAATTTTACAAGCCAACGACGATGAAATTCTGGTGAATTTGGATGGACTCGATTTAAACTTAAACAATCAGGCAGGATTTGAAGTAGGGGATAAAATTCATGTGATTGTGCGCCCTGAAGATTGTCGCGTGCTCGATCGCACAGAAGTCGAAGATCCCGATAGTATGCTTTCTGGCCGGGTCGAGGAAGTGATTTACAAAGGTTCAACCGTGGATTTAATGGTGCGCTTAAATTCTGGGCGTTTAATTCACGCCACAGAATTTTTTGATGAAGAAGATGAAGACCTGGCTTATACCATTGGCGAATCGGTGTGGATAGATTGGATGTTAGGATGGGAAGTGATATTGCCTTATGAAAAAGGATAATTATTTTAAATATTTTTCAATAAGTTTATTTTTAACCTGGTTATTTTTATTCGGGCTTTTGCCGTTTATCTTTGTATTTTTTGTTAGCCTCATGCATCGCGATCCAGAGATGGTGCTGACATTTCATTTTACGCTCAGTCATTATTTTGAATTATTTAATCCTATTTATTTAAATATTTTTCTCAAATCGTTTTACGTTGCTGGCAGTTGTACCTTATTGTGTTTAATTGTTGCCTATCCTTTCGCCTATTTTTTAACACAGGTGAATGCTAAATGGAAAAATTTTTTATTATTATCCTTAATCATTCCTTTTTGGACCAGTTCATTAGTACGCAGTTATGCCATTATCACGTTGATTAAAACTCGCGGAGTATTGAATTGGTTTTTATTAAAGTTTGGATTTATTCATGTGCCCTTGCAACTTTTATTTACCAATACCGCAGTCATGATAGGATTAGTTTATAATTTATTGCCTTTTATGATTTTACCTTTATATACCAACATAGAACGCATGGATTTGCAGTTAATTGAAGCGGCTCGTGATTTGGGTGCCAAACCGTTCACCGTTTTTCGTCGAATCATATTACCCCTAACCTCTCCTGGAATCATCGCCGGTTGTATTTTAGTATTTTTTCCTGCCATGACAGTATTTTATATTCCTGATCTGCTTGGCGGTGCCAAATCATTATTATTAGGTAATTTAATCGAAGAACAATTCTTAACTAGCCAAAATTGGCCATTGGGTTCGGCTGTGAGTGTCACCTTAACTTTGATCATGGGACTCATGTTATCCATCTACTGGCGGAGTTCACGCGGTACCGATCGGCGGGAGTTAGTATGAAACAATCGATGCGTACGGTTAAAATGGGGTATATGGGATTAATTTATTTATTTTTATATACACCTATTATCACGTTAATTATTTTTTCGTTTAATCAGGCACGCTACTCTACGCAATGGCAGGGGTTTACCTTGAACTGGTATCACACTTTATTTGCCAATAGTGATTTGTGGTCATCGGCTTGGCACTCCATTATCATTGGTATTTTGTCTTCCACGATGGCGAGTTTTATTGGTTTATTCGCCGCGATGAGTTTATATCGCTATAAATTCATGGGAAAACAACTCAGCTATATCATCGTATTTATTTTAATTGTGATGCCCGATCTCGTATTCGGAATCGCATTATTAGTGCTTTATAGTGTTTTTCATTTTCCCTTAGGATTTTTCAGTTTATTGATTGCCCATATTACTTTTTGTATCCCCTTTGCGATTGTGATCATTTACAGTCGCATGCTCACGCTGGAACGTAATTTATTTGAAGCGGCTAAGGATTTAGGCGCGAGTGATAGTGTAGTCTTAACCAAAATCTTGCTGCCGATTTTATTTTCGGCGATTGCTTCAGCCTGGTTATTGGGTTTTACCTTATCGTTAGATGATGTCTTAATCAGCTATTTTGTCTCAGGTCCTAGTTTTCAAATTTTACCGCTGGCAATTTATTCGATGGTACGCCATGGGGTAAGACCCGATGTTAATGCGCTGTGTGCGCTGATGTTTTCTGCCACGTTAATTCTCGTGATTGGTGCTCATACCCTATATAGGAAAAAATAATGCGTATTATTTTATTCATTTTTTTAATGCTATTGGCGACATTTGCAGGAGCGGAGGAGCCAGTATTAAATATTTATGTGTGGTCTAATGAAATACCCTATGGTGCCATCAAGCAATTTGAAAAAGATACCGGCATTAAAGTCAATTATTCCACGTTCGATAGTAATGAAGTATTATTTGCCAAGTTAACGGCCGCCGGAAATCCTGGGTACGATATTATTCAACCCACCAGTTATTATGCTGATCGCATGCGTAAATTGAATATGCTAGAAAAAATCGATACTAAACGCTTATCGAATTTTCACTACGTTGCTCCAGAATTTTTGCACCCACAGTATGATCCTGAAGGAGATTACACCATTCCCTTCGTTTGGGGCGCAACAGGAATTTTTTATAACACAAAGTTTTTTCCTAATTTACACGTAACGTCATGGTCACAATTATGGAATACACAATTTCGCGATAAACTTTTATTATTAGACGACCCGCGCGAAGTGTTTTCATTAGCGTTAATGGTGTTAGGCTTATCCCCCAACACTAGCGATCCGGCAGAAATTGTTAAAGCTTATGAAAAAATTCGCACCTTGACGCCAAATATTAAAATTTTTAATAGTCAGTCTACCAGTAGTTACGCTATCGACGATGATGTCACCATTGGCATTATTTGGAATGGCGATTTTTTTAATGCTAAACGCGAAAATCCCAATTTGCGATTTGTTTATCCTGAAGATGGTTTTGTGATTTGGGTAGATACGCTGGCTATTCCTAAAGATGCTCCGCATGTCGAGAATGCCTATAAATTTATAAATTATATGTTGCGCCCCGATATTGCTAAATGGTCAACCATGGAAAATGGTTTCCCTACGGCGAATTGGAAAGCCAAAGAATTACTACCACCAGATATGCAAAACGATCCCGTATTGTATCCCTCAGCAGCAATTTTGCAGCATGGCATATTCCAAACGGATGTGACAACAACGGCGCTGGCTCTTTATGCAAAATATTGGGAATTATTAAAATTGGGAATGTAAAAAAATTTAGCTGGAGCTATTTTCATTATCATCGTGGATTAATAAATCGTTATTTTTGGCAAATAACATGATTGATTCGTATAGAGCTGGATTCGATTCTTTCAGTGCGGGGTCTAAAATCACACATTTATTGCCATCGCGTTGGCTGGGTTGTAACAAAGGTGAATAACGAATTCGGCGTTTTTGAAACGTGCACAGTTGCCCACTCATACGTTCCGCCCAATCGCTAGGGCGAAAAGGTTCACCTTGATGAGTAACCCCTTCAATCACAATGCGTTTAAGAGACTGTTTCAAATCGTCTGGGTTTTGCTTCGTCATAATTTTTATAATTAACTACTGTATTAAGATGGACGTCATTATACCGCTCTGCAATAAAAATGCGAATTAAAAATGAAGTCAAGTTTAGCAAGTCACCTCAACCCTATCTCAAGTTTCTACTTCCCTCCCATCGGCGAAACCGTTATCCTATGCTTTTTCAATAAGATGGAAGTAGGTATGGGAATTTTGAAGTCGCCTGTTGAGGATGAAAACGAAAATCGCCGGTTGCGTGGAATTTATCTTTTACCCAATTTATTAACGACTTGTGGTTTATTCGGCGGATTTTATGCCATTGTCGCCGCCATGAATGGGCTATTTAATATTGCTGCGATTGCCGTATTTGTCGCGATGATAGCCGATGGTATGGATGGGCGAGTGGCGCGTTTAACCAATACGCAAAGTGCGTTTGGTGCGCAATATGATTCCTTGTCCGATTTAGTCGCCTTTGGAATTGCCCCCGCCTTAGTGGTTTACAGTTGGTCGTTGGTCTCGCTAGGCAAAATTGGTTGGCTTATTGCTTTTTGTTTTGCCGTTGCTGGGGCATTGCGTTTGGCGCGTTTTAATGTGACAAGCTCCAGTAGTAAACGTTATTTTCAAGGTCTACCCATTCCTTCAGCGGCGGCCATTGTCACAAGCTTAGTGTGGATGGGACATCATTTTCATATTGCTGGAAAAAGTATTTCATTGTTGGTAGCACTCATTACCATTGTGGTTGCCATGCTGATGGTTAGCAATGTGCGCTTTCATAGTTTTAAGGAGTTAGATTTTAAGGGGAGGGTGCCCTTTAGCAAATTAATTTTAGTGGTGATTATTATCGTGTTTATTGCCATCGATCCACCTACGGTGTTGTTTGTGTGTTTTATGCTTTATGGATTTTCAGGACCGCTGATGCGTTATCGCCGGATTATGTTATATCTAAACTACCGTCGACAAAAAAAATTGAAACTATAAACAGGAATAACAGTAGAAAATGGAAAATCTAAGCGAAATTATCCGACTTGCGTTGCAAGAAGATATAGGTAGCGGTGATATTAGTGCCCAATTAATTGCTCCTAATAAAATCGTTCACGCCGTGCTAATTTCGCGACAAGCCGCTATTGTTTGTGGTATAGAAGTGGTAAAAGCCATTTTTTCACAAGTGAGTGCAGAGGTCACGCTAAATGCCCGGGTCAGCGATGGTGATTTCATTGAAGAAAATCAAACGTTAATTGAATTAACTGGCAATGCCCGTACTATTTTAACGTTAGAACGTAGTGCGTTAAATTTCCTACAATTGCTTTCTGCAACCGCAACAACAACGCATTATTTTGTTGAAAAAATTAAACATACCCAAGCACAATTATTGGATACCCGTAAAACTATCCCAGGTTTTCGCGCATTGCAAAAATACGCGGTGCGTTGTGGTGGCGGAAAAAATCACCGCATGGGATTATTCGATGCTTTTTTAATTAAAGAAAATCACATTCGTGCGTGTGGCGGCATTACACAAGCCGTGAAGCGCGCACGAGAAATCGATCCCCATAAAATCATTGAAGTCGAAGTAGAAAATTTAGCTGAATATCATGAAGCGATTAACAGCGGCTGTGAAATTATTATGTTGGATAATTTTGAATTGAATGTACTACAAGAAGCAGTAGCTATTCCTCACGGTGTTGCCAAACTAGAAGCATCGGGCGGAGTGAATTTAAACACGATTACGGCAATTGCTGAAACTGGTGTTGATTATATTTCAGTCGGTAGTATCACTAAACATATACACGCGGTTGATTTGTCGTTGTTGGTTGATCTAAAATAAGCAACTTTTAAAGTTCTTAAACTGGCAGATTAAGTAAAAAGATAATAAAATTGTCAACACATTCCAAACGAAAACGCAATAATCCTGATTTTATTTGCGATTGGTCTAAAGTATATTTTTACAAAATTAAATGAATAAAAATCGTATAGGAGGTTTTATGTTAGGTTTATATGAGCCAGCACTTAAAAATAGAATTGCAAAGTTTTATGAGAAATTACCAGCCAATATTTTGGCAGAAAATGCTACGATTACAATCGATGAATTATTGGCTATGAAAGTCATTGCTGATCAGTATCATCAAAATAGGCAATCCTATGCCTGTGTTTTTCCATTGGATTGGGATTTAAAAATGGCTGAATGCTGTTTGCGCGCGGCGTGGAAACTTGCTTGCACGTCTAAACAGCATTTTACCGAATGTGAAGAGTTGCTGACTTTGGCGAACAATTTGATTCCAGAAGATAATAAAGAATATCGCTGTTATTTTCACTATGTAACCATAGCAGTTTATCACTCTCCAGCATGGAAGGAAAATTCATAGCCACCAAGTCTGGAAGGAACCCGATGAAATCTCGGCAGCCACTGCAATTAAAAAAGCTATAGAACTCGCAAATACGGTAGCAGATATCAAAAATTCACAACTGATTATGGGTCATATGTATGCGGAAGCCCATTTAATTGCGTTACGTCTCGGTAATATCGAAGAGGTCGAAAAAAACTATAAAAATGCCAATGCTTTATTTTCTGCAAGCTCAGCAAATAATCCTAAAATTAATGATAAATTGCCATGGACCGTTTATTTGCAGTCATTAGGTAGCGAATTGAACGAATTAATAAGACGTGTCGAAAAAAATCAGGCTCAACATTATATCTCATTGGCGCGACAAGCTGATGATATAGCATCGAAAATGAAGCATGCCGACCAAGCAATAAAGGTTTTGGAGTGTTATATTAAAGATATGAGTACTAAAGAGAGTATTAACGATGCTAATGATGCCTATCTTTGCAATGTAATTGCAGAAGCCTATTACGAAGCAGCAGTATGCAGAACTAACAATGAAACTGAAAAAAATCAAAAATTAGAGTTTGCAAAACAATATGCTACGAAATCGCTTAGATATTTTAATGCTAAAAATATGTCCGATCATAACTTCTTTCGCTCCAATCTTATCCTCGCAGAATGCGCATTGGCACAAGATGCTTCAGATAAATCAACAAAAGTAACAGGCGTTTTTACCAATTTATTACAAAGAGGATTTACCGGAGATTTAAGAGTTCGCACTATTTATCTTGTAGTCGACTGCAACGATGACAGTATATTAAATTCTATTTTAGCAAATAATGTGGAAAATTTAGAAAAATTAACAACCTTTATAGGTCAAGAAGTAAAAAAATTATCTGCTAATGAACAAGCAAACTCTAAATTCAATACTTTTCTCGAAATGTACGATAAATTAAAATCTAGCTGTCAACCTAAACCAACTAGTTAGTAAAAATTATTTCCGCGCTCAATGCGCGGGAAATTTGCTTAGGTGAAATGCAAAATGCGTGTTGCGGCGGAGAAGGAATGACCAAATCGCCGATAGCCCGCTTTGCACATAGATTGAGCGTCCGTATTGAAATACTCCTGCAATAGTGTGTTTAATGTTATGTGTAATGAACGGATAAATAATATTTATCCGTCATTGCTACATCATATTGATAAATCATCGCTGTGCAAAAGCCCGGAAAAGTTAACATCGTTTGAATGTCGTCGGCGAGTCAACGTTGAAACTTGATGAAAATACGTGGTTCGATTTCTAGATGGACTTTATAAACGATCATCTTAGAGCCCATTCAAAGGCTCCAAGCTTGGTTCAGAAAGTGTCGATTTTTGAGCACCGGAGCGCAGTTTACCCGTCAGTAAATGAGCACCGGCGCACAGAGAATCGGCAGTTTATGACCAAGATTGGAGACGTTGAACAGGCTCTTAACAATCCGGTACGTTGACTGCTAAACCGCCTTGCGAAGTTTCTTTGTAAATCGTCATCATATCGCGTCCGGTTTGTTTCATCGTGGCGATGACATTATCCAGAGGAACCTTGTGCTTTGCATCTTCCATCAAACATAAACGTGCCGCATTGACGGCTTTTACGGCTCCCATGGCATTGCGTTCGATACAAGGAATTTGCACTAATCCGCCAATCGGATCGCAGGTCATGCCGAGATGATGTTCCATGGCGATTTCTGCGGCTTTTTCAACGTGATCGACACTGCCACCCAACACATGCGCAAGTGCGCCAGCCGCCATGCTGGAAGCCACACCGACCTCACCTTGACATCCAACTTCTGCACCAGAAATCGACGCGCCTTTTTTGTATAACACCGCAATCGCACCCGCTGTTAACAAAAACTCAACAATGCCTTGCTCATTTGCACCATCACAAAATCGTCGATAATATTCTAGTACCGCAGGAATAATTCCCGCAGCACCATTGGTGGGGGCGGTGACCACGCGAGAACCTGCGGCATTTTCTTCGTTGACTGCCATGGCAAATAAATTGATCCAATTAAGAACGCTGATCGAATGTTGCGGATCGGTTTGCTTTTGCATTTTTTCCCATAAAATAGGGGCTCGCCGTGTGACCTTCAAACCTCCCGGCAAAATGCCATGGGTTTTACACCCTTTTTCGATACACTCATGCATGATATTCGCAATTCGCAAAATTCCTTGGTAGATATCTTTTTCGCTGCGGGCAATTTTTTCATTGGCTAACATAATTTCAGCAATCGATTTTTGCTGGGAATGGCAGTGATGTAATAATTCTTGCGCGGTATCGAACGGGTAAGGTTCTGTTAATTGATTACGTTGTTGGCCAAATTCCGCTTCCGTAACAATAAAACCACCACCAATCGAATAGTAAATTTCTTCAGCCAGTATTTCTGTCTCTGCATAGGCGCAAAAACGCATGCCGTTAGTGTGTTTAGCTAATACTTCGGATTTACGAAATAATAAATCGCTTTCATAATTAAAATGAATTTTTTTTTGAGCGAATACTAATAAAGTGTGTTGAGATTGAATCTCTAAAACACGTTGGTTGACAGTATCGGGATCGATTTTTTCTGGTAATTCTCCAGCCAAGCCCATTAGTATGGCTTTATCGGTGCCATGGCCAATCCCTGTGAGTGCTAACGAGCCATAAAGTTCAACCGTCACGCGAGTGAGTGATTGCAATTGACTTGGTGTGAGTTTATGGATAAATGCCTGTGCAGCTCGCATGGGACCCACGGTGTGTGAACTCGATGGTCCAATGCCAATGGAAAATAAATCGAATAAACTAATGTGCATGATAGTGCTATTTTTTGAGTTAAATAGAGATTTTAAAAGTTCTCTTGCGCTTGCACAAGAAGAAATTGTGCTTGAATACAGCCTAACACTGGGCAAAAATTTTTTTTAAAAAATAGTAAAAAAAAACTGGGATTTATTTGTAATTTCAGGCACAATGCAAATCTCGAATGGCGTGTAGCCAAAGTTTTCCAAAATGGCACAAACAGGAGTGTGACATGAGATTAAGTTTACTAACCACTGTTGCTGCGGCAAGTTTATTAGTGGGTCAAGCCTTTGCAGCAGCTGCAAGCGACTCTGCGGCATTAGCCGATCAAAAATCCAAAGTCAGCTATGCCATTGGCATGAGTATTGGTCAAAACTTCAAAATGCAACAAATCGATGTCGATCCTCAATTAGTTGCGCGCGGTATCACCGATGCTATCACTCCCGATGCTAAACCTTTAATGGATAAAAATGCCATCGAAAGCACGATGACTCAATTCCAAAAAGACATAATGGCCAAACGCGAACAACAGTTTAAAGATGAAGCTAATAAAAATTTAGAAGCCAGTAATAAATTTTTAAGCGATAATAAATCTAAAGAAGGCGTAAAAGAAGCTGCCAACGGTTTGCAATATAAAGTTATTACTGAAGGTAATGGACCTCAACCTACCACGGACGATTTAGTCACGGTGGATTACGAAGGTAAATTAATCGACGGTAAAGTATTCGACAGCTCTTATACACGCGGTAAACCGGTTACGTTTAAAGTATCTCAAGTCATCCCAGGTTGGACTGAAGCATTAAAAATGATGAAAGTCGGATCCACATGGGAAGTGTTCGTTCCACCTACATTGGCCTATGGCGAACATGGTATTGGTGGAATGATTGGTCCTAATCAGGCCTTGATTTTTAAAATTCATTTAATCAAAATAAACACACAAGGCGATGCTAAAGAAGCGGCTGCAAAAGCCGATACCAAACCGGCAAAAGCTTCTCACTAATTGAATTTACGATCATCACTTTGGCGGGCAACCTCTGTCCGCCTTTTTTTTATTCCAATTTCACGCTCTGCTGACGTTATGTTGAAGGACTAACCACATGATGCGTTTTAGAAAACCCACCATTTTACAGGGAATGAGTCATCGCCGAATTCTCATCACAGCGTTTTTGGCATTTTCCTCAGGCTTACCTTTTTCGTTAACGGGAACCACCCTTCAAGCTTGGCTGAGTGAAGCCGGAATGAATATTAAAACCATTGGCTTATTAGGATTAGTGGGTTTGCCGTACGTATTAAAATTTTTATGGTCACCCTTAATGGATCGCTTTGTGCCACCTTTTCTTGATCGTCGGCGGGGATGGATTGCGTTAATGCAACTGGGATTATTCGCAACACTACTGGCCATGGCCACGTGGCAACCTCATCAGGGGACATGGGTGATAGCGAGTCTGGCCTTGCTCGTCGCCTTTTTTTCAGCGTCTCAAGATATTGTGATTGATGCGTATCGCGCGGATTTATTACACGACACCGAGCGTGGTCTGGGAGCAGCCGTGACCATGGGTGGTTATCGCTTAGCCATTATTGTTTCTGGAGCCTTCGCCTTAGGCTCTGCTTATTATATTGGCTGGCATTTAACTTATGCCATCATGGCGGTATTGATGTTAATTTGGGTCGGCATTACTTGTATGGGCGAAACGCCCAGTGGTCATATTCAACCTCCGCGTTCGTTACACGCTGCAGTCATTGAACCTTTTATACAATTTTTGTCGCGCTCGCATGCCGTGGGCTTATTGCTGTTGATCATGACGTATAAATTAGGCGATGCTTTTGCATCTTCCTTGGTAACTCCCTTTTTACTAAAAGGTTTGGGATTTAATTTAATCCAAGTTGCCGAAATGAACAAACTGGTGGGTATGCTCTCGAGCATTGTTGGCAGTTTTGTCGGCGGATTTATTTTATTACGTTTGGATTTATATCGCGCCTTACTGGGATTTGGTGTGCTGCAAGCTATTTCGAATGTGATGTATTTATGGTTAGCGCTCGCCGGAAAAGTGTATTGGTTACTCGCACTGACAGTATTTGCCGAAAATTTTTGTTCCGGTTTAGGTTTAAGCGCGTATTTTGCCTTGCTAATGGCACTCTGCGACAAACGCTATTCTGCCACTCAATATGCCTTGTTTTCTGCGGCCTTTGCATTAGTGCGCGTTTTAATTTCTCCACTTGCTGGAGCCATTGCCGCCCATTTTGGTTGGATAGACTATTTTATTTTCAGTATCGTGTTATGTTTACCCGGCTTACTGTTAGTGTTGAGGTTAAGAAAGTTGATCATCGCATTATGAAAGAGGGAGTTAAAATATTTAGGGTCCATCAGCGCGAGTGACAATTGAAAATTTGCTAAAATTGTAAAAATTACTATCTTCAACGCTACCTCATGTTTTTTATTGACAACTGTATATATATAGTATACAATTTAAACATGATCAAAGGATGGCGACATAAAGGGCTTAAAAAATTTTATGAGACTGGAAGCAAAGCAGGGATACAACCCAAGCATGCCGAGGTACTTAGCATGCTTTTATTGCAATTAACGAGCGCTATCAAACCGGAGGATATGAATACTCCAGGAAACTATTTCCATTCTTTACAAGGAGATTTAGCTCAATATTATTCTGTTAAAGTCAGCGGTAATTGGCGTCTTATTTTTCAATTTGAAGGACAAGATGCCATTTTGGTTGATTATCTCGATTACCATTAACAACGAGGTGACTATTTATGATTATGCATAACCCCCCGCATCCTGGACTCCTTGTGAAGCGTATGTTAATTGATAGCGCAGAATTATCTGTCACGGCTGCAGCGAAAGCGCTAGGTGTTGGTCGAGTAACGTTATCGAAAATTCTTAATAAAAAATCAGGCATTAGTCCTGAAATGGCGGTGAGGTTATCATTAGCACTTAATACCAGTAGTGAAATGTGGATCAATATGCAAAGCATGTATGATCTTTCTCAAGCGGAGAAAAAAAGAGGAAAACTTGGTGTGAATATTAAAAAACTTAAAATTAGGGCATGTTGAATCAAGTTTTAAAATTGTTAAAATCTCCATTCTCAACACTGCTGATCGTCCCTGTGTTTTTTTGACGAAACGCAATCTTCAAGATGTGGGCTGATATAC
Source organism: Legionellales bacterium (assembly GCA_026125385.1). NCBI lineage: Bacteria > Pseudomonadati > Pseudomonadota > Gammaproteobacteria > Legionellales > Legionellales bacterium. The sequence goes on along the minus strand of JAHCLG010000003.1, from coordinate 28,305 downwards.
TCAAAACAATTGGATTTTAGGCGAGGCGTCGAGTTAAAGCTACGAAGGAGTGTATACTGAATACATAACTGAGTAGCTTTAACTCGACAACAAAGCCTAAAATTCAAGTGTGAAGAGTATATCGTAACGATGAGATATTTTTACATATTTTCTTAATAACTTGAAAATGCAGGCTCAATACGATTTGTATTTTTGCAAAAAATGATTTGGTTCTTGATAAGTTAAAAAAATATCCTTTCAACGATTCTTTGTCATGAGACTCTCAAAACCTGAGGATTCCGAGTTAAAGCCGCGCCTTCCCACGTATTGCGTATAAAAATTCCTTTTTATCCTCATCACCATTATAATGTCGGCATTCTAGCTGTGTTATACAGGAAGTTTTACCATGTCGCGTTATTTTTCAAGTTTATTGGCAAGCCTTATGATTTTTGTAAGTTCATCGGGATTTGCCCAAGCAGTGAATTCGTTTTATCAAGTTGATATTCCCATCGCGAATATGTCGGCGCAAACTCGTCAGCAAGCATTTGTGCAAGCGTTGCAAGCCGTATTAGTAAAAATTAGCGGACAATCATCCATAATCAATAATGCTACGTTAAAACAGCAATGGTCAAAAGCCGATACTTATGTGGATCAATTTAATTTTTTCGATAAAAAAATGACTCAAAGCGATGGCATGCCAGAACAGCAGCTGTATCTCAACGTCCACTTCGATCCTTCTAGCATCGATCACTTACTCACACAAGCTAAACAACCGATTTGGGGACATAATCGTCCCACGACCTTAGTGTGGATTGTGCAACAAACGGCGACGGGTAAAACCTTGATTAATGATACTGCCAATCCCGTTAGCCAATTGATCGATCAGGCAGCAAAAACTCGTGGAATTACGCTATTATTTCCTCTTTTAGATTTGCAAGATATGAATAATATTAATGATCAAACGGTGTGGGAATTTAATCAAGAAAGCATCAAGCGCGCCTCTGCTCGCTATGCGGTTCCTGCTATTTTAGTTGGAAAAATGCAGGTTGATGATCAAGGAAATTGGCGCGCACAATGGCAAAACTACATTGGCAACGATCAAACTCACTGGGAAACGCAGGGCAAAAATTTAACCGCGGTGTTAAATCCGGCAATTAATACCTTAGCAGATACGTTGGCGAGTCATTTTAAAACAAACGAAAAAACAGATTTTCAGACAGCGAGTTTAACGGTGATGGGGGTCAATCAATTGGCGACATTTGATCAGATCAAAACCTATTTGGCTGGCTTAAAAGTTGTTAAAGAGGTAGAAATCGCCAATGTAGAGCCAGACTATGTGGTATTTAATCTACAAATTAATGGCACAGTCAACGAGTTAACAGCAGCCTTGGCTAATGATCAAAAATTAAAAATCAATTCAGATCCTAGCTCGACAGCCGCTGCTAATCATTTAATAACCCATTGGGTGGGCTAAGGAGATCACATGCTCAAATCACGTAGTTGGATAATCATTGGGTTTTTTTTCGTTGTTATCTTTTTAATTTACCATTTATCTGCGGTGCTGGTACCATTTTTAACCGCTGCTCTAATTGCCTATTTATTTGATCCGCTGGTTGATTTTTTGCAGCGTCTGCGAATATCGCGTACCATTGGCGTAGTCATAGTATTTATTATTTTATTTTTCATCATGATATTATGTGTTTTTTCTCTGCTCCCGCTATTGCAAAAACAAATTAGTTTAATCATTAATCGATTTCCACAATTTTTAGAAAACATTCAACAAACGCTCATTCCCTGGCTTCAAGAGCATCTGGGTTTAAATTTACATCTCGATTTGGGGCAGGTAAAAAATGCAGTGACTCAACATTGGCAACAAGCTGGTAATGTTGCAGTGAGTGTAATGAGTGCTGTCACGCACTCAGGACTCGCAGTATTAGCATTTTTTACCAATTTAATTTTAATTCCAGTGGTAACATTTTATTTACTCCGCGATTGGGATCGGTTAATTGCAGGTATTCAGCGCTTATTACCCCGTCCACAAGAACCAATTATTTCTGCCTTAGCCAAACAATGTGATGAAGTGATTGCAGCATTTTTGCGAGGTCAACTATTGGTAATGTTGGGTTTAGGAATAATCTATACGCTAGGTTTATTAATGATTGGTCTTGATGTTGCGGTTATCATTGGGATGTTAGCGGGATTAATGAGTATAGTTCCCTATTTGGGATTTATTGTTGGAATGATTGCAGCAAGTCTCGCTGCGTATTTGCAATTTCACGATGTTATTCATTTAATCTATGTTCTGATTGTTTTTGCAGTTGGTCAAACAGTAGAAAGTTCGGTATTAACACCCATTTTAGTCGGCGATAAAATAGGACTTCATCCAGTGGCTGTTATCTTTGCAATTTTAGTGGGCGGACAATTTTTTGGTTTTACTGGTGTTCTTCTCGCATTACCTGTTGCTGCTGTGACCATGGTATTAATTCGTTATTGGCGAACACGTTATCTCCACAGTGAACTGTATTCAGGAGCGAGCGTAGTGCAGGTGGAGGAAAAATAATTAATGCAACAATTAACTTTGCCCGTGCAATTAGATGATGATGCAACCTTTGCAAATTTTTATGTGAGTGATCATAATCAACAGGCTGTTAGTGCTGTAAAAAATAGCATGCACTCGATTGTGTCAATGATTTATTTATGGGGTAGTGAAAATTGCGGACGCACTCATTTACTCCAAGCGGCTGCTCATCAAGCGCAACTTAATGCGACGAGCGTATTTTATTTATCGTTGCGCGATTTTTCTTGTTATCACCCCGATATTTTGCAAGGGATCGAACATTATTCATTAATTTGTTTAGACGATGTAGGTTACATTGCCAGCAATAAAATTTGGGAAGAAGCCTTATTCCACTGTTACAATCGCATCTTTGATGCCAAAAATACTTTGCTGATGAGTGCTGCGACGACTCCGCAAGATTGTGGTTTTTATTTACCCGATTTAGCCTCACGCTTGGCTTTTGCTGCAATTTTTCATTTACACCCGTTAAATGATAATGAAAAAATTCAAGCATTTATTTTGCGAGGTAAACAACGAGGGTTAGAGATCTCGACAGAAGTAGCCGAATTCATTATTAAACGTTGGCCGCGAAAAACCAGCGACTTATTTCATGCGCTCGAAAAAATTGATAAGGCATCCTTAATTTTACAACGAAAAGTTACCATACCTTTTGTAAAACAAGTTTTGGAGATTTAACCAAAAAAGGATTTTAATCATGTTAACACGGAACAATTTAAATTTTGGGGTCATCATACTTTTATTTTGTTTAAGTGGAATATCGATAGAACTTTATTTAGCATCGCGTCCTATTTTTAGTGGTCTTGATTCAGCAAGTCATGGCGCGATGCAATTAATTTTAATCAGTTTATTGGTGGGTATTAGCCTAAGCCAATTTATTTTTCCGCCATTGGCTGAATATGGTGGTCGACGTTTGATATTATTAATTAGCCTTGCAGGATATTGTGTTTTTAGTCTGCTAAGTTTTTTCCCTATCCCTAATTCACTGTTGAATCTCTCGCGTTTTTTGCAAGTATTAACCGCTACAGGCTGTGGTGTCTTGGCGCTTTCTTTTTTGAGCGATCAAGAAACATCTCGTGACTTAGGAAAAAAAGTGGCTATTCTCGGTGGTATATTAGGTTTTGCTGTTGCTGTGCTGCCATTTGTGGGGGGATATGTCAATGAGTGGTATGGTTGGCGAGTTAGTTTTTTAGGATTATTTTTTTTAGGTGTATTAGGTTTTTTAGGTGTTCTGCTGCTGTTAAAGGAAAGTACTCCAGCTAAACTATCACCAGCGCCAACAATGAATATTTGGAATGGTTATTTTAAGCAATTAAACGATTATACCTTGCGGCACTATTTGCTGGCGACTGCTTGTGGTTTTACCGCCTATTTTATCGTTATTGCCTATTCTCCCTTTATTTTTTTGAATGATTTAATCGTCAATAAACATGTTTATGCCATTATGCTGATTTTTTTAGGTTTTGCCTACACCACAGGTTCGGGGATTGCCTATTGGTATAGTCAAGAATTGGAAGCGGATAAGATTGCCATATTAGGTTCAAGCTTATTATTTATGAGTAGTATTTTGATTGTGGCTTTTTATGGATTTATGCATGATGAAATTTTAATCTTTGTGCCACTTGCCATTGCTAGTGCGGGAGTGGCATTAATTAATAGTGCGGGTACTTCGTTAATCTTAGCACGATCGACCTTATCGGCACATGCTGCTGCACTTACTTACGCGGTAAAATATTTATTAGCGCCGATTTTAGGATTTTTTATCATTTTCATTTTACACGCAGAGATGTTGACCATCGCCGGTTTAATGGCGGCGCTGAATATTGCGGCAATTATTCTGTTCTGGAGAGTAAGACCGTTATCATCATGATATTTTTTACTGCCATCGAGATTTTTTCTTGTCAAAACCATCTGCAATACTTGTGTGAATATATACCCAACGCCCTTCAAGATGCGGCTGAAGACAAAATCTAGGGTTAGAAATTTTCACTGATTGTCGAAGTGAGCCATCCTAATAAACACCTATTTTTCCTCTTTTTTTGCGAAAGCTTAGCGAACGCACTTATTAACTAACGCCTGCGACTTAATCTCCGACTCCCCGCATCTTCATTGGCGAGCGGTATAGTAGTGAAGTTAAGGCAAATTAGGCTTAATTAAATTTTCTTGTAAAGTCTTTTTAATAGTTAACCATTGCTGTGCCGTTTGTTCTTGAACGTGATCCACATCATTAGCAAAATCTTGTTGTGAGGAATTTAATTTCGTGTAATGGACGGTAATGGCAGTGACCGCAGGATTATTCACATATTCGTTATAAACATTATCAACATTTTGTTGTTGATCGTCGACAAAAATAATCACATTGGGAGTAACAATGTTTAATTTACTGAATAAACATTGTAAGGCTTGGCCTTTATCTAAACCTGACGTATAAAAAACGCCTTTATGATACGACATGGAGCGAGTGGTTTGATCACACAAAGGGAATTCGCTGGCGATATCGGCTTGATTATTGGTATCGACTAATCCTGTCGTTTGAAATAATAAATGGTGTTGATTATCCACAAATTGATTATCCATGAATTGCGCTTCACTAACATCTTGCATGTTTGGGCCTCGCGAAGTTTCAACAATCAGATGAAGTTGGGGGTATTGCTGAGCGAGTGTGGCTAAGCTTTTGGCGATATCTGTTCCACGATCGGTTGGGACCATTTTGCTTAAGGTGAATAAGAGAGTTTGCACGTTGAGTAAGTCGTTAAAATTTTGGGCAACTAATTGGCTGCTTTGAGGTTGAGACGTTAATAAAGCACTTTGCCAATTAAACCAAGCCACTCCGCCTAGATATTGGGGCGTGGTGAGCAACGTATCATCATCATCAAACGCCACCAGGGTATTCGCAGCAGGGTTTTGTTGCAGGGTTTTAGCAATAATGTTATTTACTTGCTTAAAATCCGCCGCGCTGGTTTTAATCGCCATGGCAAAGCTTGAGGTGGTGAATAAGAGTAGGCTTGAGAGAACGAAAACACATAACGCATGGCAAGATGATTTCATGGCATTTCCTTTATTGTTGTATCAAAGCATCAAATCAGTACAAGATGGTGGGATTATAATAACTTTCGGAGATTTTTGCCAATGATATAAGCGTTATACACTCCTTGTTTATATTTAAACAAAATTAAACTATATATAAACAAAAAGGCAGTGAATCTTGCTCTAACAGGACTTACTAAAAACGAGAGTTTTGTTTCCAATCGAGGTACGAACCGTCGCGAGCAGCGCAGCAAGGTTCGTAACGAAAAGTGCAGGCAAACATCGAAGTTTTTCGTAAGTTCTGTCTAACTTACTTCAAAATTTTCACCAACCCCTGAGACTATGCTATAGCGACAATTGGCGCCATTGTATTGTTCAACCCGGATGTCAGGATTAGCAGGGCCTTTCGCTGAAACATCAAATTGACACGCCTTGCTGACAAACATCGATTTCGTTGACTGAGGCTGATATAACGTTAAGACATAGGAAACATTGAAATTTGCGGTGGTAAAACCAAAGCCATAAGTAAACGTGGGATTTGCAGGGTTGAGGGTAAAATCATAAATACTCCCTTCATTCTCGCCAGACTTATTCGTAAAAAACGCTTGTTCATTTGAGGAAGTGATGATAAGGCGCCCATTCCACGTAGCGGTGTCTGCTGTGATATTATGCCAGGTGTGAACGCCCTCTGCGAATACGCTAGGTGAAAAGCATGCAATAATGAATGCCATGGGAATAATCGTCGATTTTTTCATCTGTCCATTCTCCTTGTTAGAAAAAATTAAACCAAGAGAATAGCACACAGAAATGCAAATGAGAATTATTTTCATTAAGTTAGCGACAGAGAAATTAATGGAACCTAACCCCAGCAGCATTTAAAACGTTATTTAACTGATTACAGAAGTTTCACACTAGCACGAAACTCCTGGAGTAAAAAATAAGGAGAATTTGGGATGAATGAAATTCACTTCCTTCAGCTTTTCAAAGGCAACAAAACCGTTTTCGGTGAGAGTTTTAATTATCCACAACCCGGTGTCGCTGAACTTGAGCGCTGGTTAGTGACGTTACCACCACAAAGCGTGGGTGATTGGCATAGACACGAAGTCCCAGAATTTTTTTTTGTTAGATTAGGGAAGTTATATGTCGTGAATCAACGCGCAGGTGAAAAACCTACTGTTAACGTCTTTAACAGTGGTGAACATGGCGTCACCGATTGTCATATTTCACAATTTATCTGGAATCCAAGTACTACGGATGAAGTGATTGTCGAAGCGATTTATTTGGGTTGTAAAGGCAAAAATCCCACGAAGAAAACGGGCGGGAAGCCTAGCCAAGAATTATTAGATAAATTGTTACAGCAAACTATTGCTAGAAATAGCACTGAGGAAAATAATTTAGCGGATCAAGATTAAGGTTGTCAGATGAGCGTTATAGACTGGTAATGCAAAAAAATTAAAAAATTTGAGAAAAATCCGTTGGGGCGGTAAAGGGCAGGGCAAAAGAGGTGGAAATCGCATTATCTATTATTGGAAAACACAGAAAAAGGAGATTTGGTTGTTAACCATTTATAGCAAAAAAGAACAAGATAATATTTCTCAACACGTATTAAGACTATTAAAGCAGGAGTTGCAAGACCATGAGTAAACGAAATATTGAACAAGAGCTCCTAGAAAGCATTTGTACGATTAAACAAGGTAAAGGTAAAAAAAGGGAAATAAAACTGGATGATATTCGTCATATTCGCGATCAACTATCTCTGTCTCAAACGGCATTTGCAGCATTATTAGGCGTAAGTGAGCGGACTTTACAAGATTGGGAGCAAGGAAGACGTCATCCCTCTGGAGCCGCACGTTCGCTTTTATATATTGCTTCAAAACATCCTGAAGTATTTGTCGATCGTGTTTGGAAATAATGTATTGTAGTGTGGTAGTGTTCAAAGTAATGATTTATTTTAAAAGCGCCAACAGTAGCACCTCATCACTTGAATATAAATCTTTAATCACCGCAATTTTTTTTGCTGCTAATATGTTTTCATATAAGGTTTTTGCTGGGTTATCGTGGCGGGTTGAAATGAGGATCGCTTTTAATTGGGAATTATCCTGTGCTAAATACTTTTCGATTTGCTGAAGAGATTCTTTAATTAATTGCGTACCAATGCCTATACCTTGATAACTGCTAAGAACGGCTATTTGTTCAAGCTCGATAACCACTTCCTGGCGAAAACCACTTTTTTGCATCCATTGAATATAGCCAACAATTTGATTGGCTTCATCGCGAGCCACAAACAGCATAATTCTGGGAAATGCGGCAAAATTACAGGAAACCCATTGTAATGAATTCATCTGTCGTGAAAATTTTTGGGCGTGTATTTGCGCAACCGCTTCAATATCCTCTTGTTGCATTGGTAAAATAATGATTGTCATGCTTCCTTCCCTCTAATCAGCTAACCTCAGCTATGATAGCAAAATCAAAGCCTGTTTTTTCTAAGAACCTGTTCAAAGTCTCCAATCTTGGTCGTAAACTGCCGATTTTCTGTGCTCATTTACTGACGTGTAAACGGCGCTCCGATGCTCAAAAATCGACACTTTCTGACTCAAGCTTGGAGATTTTGAACAGGCTCTAAGATGGTACTATTGTGCCAGTGGTAGGATTAGCATATTATCTTAGATTGAGCAGTAGTAACCCACTGCTGAATCTAGGAATAAATATTGATTTTCATTATTGAAAACGATTAAACACTAAGCGTGAACTGTAACTACCAAGGAGAGTAAAATGCGTTACGTGATGTATGCTGGGATCATAATCGCAACTACCGTGTTATCGGCGTGTGCTACCACAGGTTCCTCTAGTAATTCAGAATTACCCACCGTAAGATTATCTCATCATACGCATTTTTATGATCGCTGCACGGATGAATATCGGCAAATTTGTCGAGTAGAATGCCAAAGCGGCGGCAGAAGCAATTTACAAGCCTGCGAAGACGAATGCGTGCAAAAAAACGAGCCTGATTGTCATCGCTAACTTATAATTTAAATTGATGGCTTAACGATGATTGCTTTTTTTTGCAACGGTATTTTTATGACCGTACAAAATTTAATAATGGTGCATAATTATTTTTATCAGCTGCTCGTAAAGCTTGAATGTAGTGTTCTCGAATAGGAGATACTTGCACCAAGCTCTCCTGCCTTCCCCAAGTGAACCTGGGTTGTTGCTGTGATAATAATATAATATCCGTCATCATTCTGGCATGTCGCCCATTACCATTAGCAAAGGCATGAATAGCCACTAAACGATGATGAAAGCGCGCTGCTGTTTCATCAATCGCATAACTATTATGATTAACCTGATAAATTAAATCATCCAGCAGCAATTGCAATTGAACGGATATCATTGGCCAATCAACACCAATATTTTTATTGCTTCGCCGATATTCTCCTGCCCAGCGCCAAGTTTTGGCAAACATTTGTTGATGGAGTTTTTTAATAAAATGTTGACTCACGATCGCTTCAAATTCAAGTCGATGCCAGCTTAACCATTTTTCTGCTTCCAGAATATTAACCTGTTCCCACTCATTTAACTGCCCTTGAGTAGTAATATGTTGAGGGATTAAACCATTTGCTTCATCGGGATCGAGTGGTGTAGCGCCAGGCGGGTAATTCCATACTACTCCTCCCATAGGTATCTCCAGGAATGCTGTAATAATTCTTCGGTCAGATCCTTTACCTGCTGTTCAAACCACTCCTGACTAATGGATTGGGCTTCTAAATCCATGGTGTGCGAGGTGCGTTTGAGTTTTTCCAGTGCTAATTCTCGTGCTCGAGTTCTAACTTGGCTTTCTAAGCTGTTATTTGGGATAAAACAATAAACAAACTGGCAGTTCAAACTTTCTGCTACCGTTTTTAACGTGCGCAACGTTATAGCCCCTTCGATTTCAGTTGTTTCAATTTTAACAATGCGAGAAGGATCAACGTGTAATCGTTTCGCTAATTGTTTGATCGTCAGACCTAAAGCTTTGCGCAAGGTTCTCACCCAACCCTGCTTAGGTGTAGATAATGCAATATTTTCGTTGTAGTGGGCAAATTGTTGATCCAGCTGTTTAAGCGTTACCAGTCCCTTTTTCATAATTCACCTATCTATTTATAACTATATTCTACAAATATTAATTATATAATTATAATTAAATAAGTCAATTATTAGTTATAAATAAGTAGCTAATATTCGGATAGGTTGAATATCTCAGGTTTAATGATTTTAAATTGACAAAATTGTCAAGTGGAATGCCAAAGCGGCGGCAGAAGCGATTTACAAGCCTGCGAAGACGAATGCGTGCAAAAAAACGAGCCTGATTGTCATCGCTAATGATATCAAGCTAACTAATAGCGGTTAACATTGTATCTCGCAATTTTCTGCGGTGGCATGAAAAAAAAACATTATACCAACATAAAGTTTGCTTTAAACTTTATGTTTTGTAACTTCCCAAAAGAGGCATTTTAAATCTGGTTTCGGGCTTTTCTTGATTATTCGCAGAAGATGAATACGCTGAGCTACTTGAGCTACTTGAGCTACTTGAGCTACTTGAGCTACTTGAGCTACTTGAGTTGCTTAAACTACTTGGTGATTGCTGATCTACTGAATGCGTCGTTGTAGGTGTGCTCGCCATTATCAAGTCATCCGATAGTAAAGTTGCCTGACCTGCAACTAGTGGATGAGCTGTTTCTACGTAACGCACCGCGGCGTCTACAGGAGTAGATAAGCTTTGTCTCATTGACTCATAGGAGCTATCTAGTTTAGCCGATAGTGCATAATTATCGATGGTAGTTTCTTCAGCTCCAAGTCTACCTGCTACACTGTTTCCAAAAACATCGCCGAGCATTCTGCCCATATAGCGAAAAAATCCAGCAACCGTTTTAGTTATTTTGGAAAAAGAGCGGGCTACACGTGTCAAATCTTTTGCGAGTTTATATTTAAAATCTTGTGAGCACGCAGCAAGAGGCGCGGAGTTTTTTTGGATTGCTGAAGAGCCAAGAGCTGCAATGAATCGCAAACAAAAAGCAACATAACTACCGATTAATTTTATTGTGGTTCTAACGATGGATTCTTTAGGGGTAGGGTAGAGATATTGTTTTAAGGAGTGTACTTGCTGCGGATTTTCAAATTTAGCTTCAATTAGTCTAGCCAGTTTTAATTTATTAGCATCGCTAATTTTTGTTAAGTGTTCGTTATGCTCTCGTAAAAAGTAGATAATTTTAGCTTGCTCTATACGTTTAGTGATTTGATGAGTTGTATTCGTTGAAATTTGAGTGACCAACTTATCCACTGCTGTATTTCTCTCTTGCTCTGAAGCATTTGGAAATTTTTTACTGTGTGCTTCTGTAAGAATCGCTGTTAATTCTGCGCGAGCTGCCGATATTTTTGCCTCACGAGTGGCTTCAGGTTCCTTTAGAACTTCATAGACTACAGCACCTAATTTCGCACCTGCAAAGCCTAGGGCTGCTGGCCAAAATGTGCCGAGATCTTCACGAATGTGTTCACTTAACCAGGGAACATTGAGTTTAAAGGCAATGGCCGCTCCTAGACTTAAGGCTACAGCAGTGTAAACAATGGCAGTGGCAGGGTCGCGCTCCAAATCTTTTAAACCTTTCACAAACCAACTGCGCGGACCATGTAAAGTAAGTTCAACCAGCGCTGCAGCCATTTTTGCCTGCATGAAACCACCAGCCACAGCAGAAGAAGTTGTACCATGAGCCATAGCTGTGCCTAGGGATTTCGAAAAGCCAAGATAACTCGGTCCCAGAAATTTCACTAAACTGGGAGTTAACACTGCAAAACCTCCCGCCGCAAATGTTAGGGTAAAAACTAGGCCTGTGAATGGATGTTTAGCATAAATGTTGTGCATGAAAAAGTTGAGAAAGCGATCGCCACCATGCGCGGCAGCGCTGAGTAAGTCGTTCCATTCACCTGGGCTTAGATCGTATGGAACAGTTGCAAATTTCGAGGTAGGTGAATGTGTTGAAGAAGAACTTGTGTTGATTAGTTTTAGCCTTGATTTGGCCGTTGCAATCTTATCATAAATTGAGGGATTTTCTGGAATCTGCTCAGTAGCTTCAGTTTTCGGTTTTAAGTCATTTTTTTCAATGGCATCTAATACCTCTTTAGTGTCTAAATTCTCCTGCTCCGCTCGATTATAATCATCGCGCACTTGCCTAACTAATTTTACTGACCATTGTGAAGCGACGTCTTTTAAGCCATAGGCAATGTCTTTTACCACATTTGCTATTAAATTCCCAAGAAAGTGACCCACACGAGTACCGAGTCCATCTCGAGTGGGTTTCATTCGATTGCACATGTCGGTGCCATTTAAAACAGGGGCATGCGAGCTTACGGTATCTGCTAAGCGAACTTTATTTGCAAGTGATGGGAGTTTGAGGTTCCCGAACGTAATAAGGGAAGCGAGAAATCCAAAAGGAAAGTCAATAAATAACCCCAATAACAAGCCCGTTGATATATTCCACAACCATTTGCTGGCTTTTTTTAGGCTGGTTAACATCCCTCCATCGGCACGCCATTTGGTGTAAGGAGTTGTTTTTAAATTTTTATTTAAATCGTTTGCTTGATCCTCGTTTTGATTTTTAACCCTACTAATATTGTTGTTGTCAAGAACAAATTGATTGTAACCTTCAATAAAAGTAATCGCCATTCCAGCTTGATCATCTGCTTCATCTCGCAATAATTTTTTAGAATGGTAGGCCACTTTTTCATTACCGACTCCAAATATTCCTTGATGCTCCGGGAGGATTGGATTGTGAGGATCGGCTTCGTAATCTAAAATGACGCGTACGCCATCTTCAATGGCGCTATTCAAATCGCCGCGCGTTGCGGCAAAGCCAGGTTGAGTAGAATACGTCATTAACTGATTCAACATTTGGCTTTCGCGCAAGTGGTGCAATAATTGTTGTTTAACAAAGGTAAAAACTGAGCGCACGCCAGTAGAGCGGTTGAAGTCGGTTAAGTCGGCGCCATTATCTGTGGGAATAGTCTTTAAATACTCATCGATACGCGCGATTTCATTGGTCTTTAGTGTCTCGTAATTAGTCTTTTTAATATTATGTTTGAGTTGAGTTTCATACGTTCCAAACAACGCGGTAATATTCGTTTTATAGCGATTGATAGCAGATACAAACTCTTCTCGAGTATTTGCGCAATTGGTCATGCGCTCTAATTCTTGTAGTAACTCAATACGATCTTGAGTGAAATCCAACAATGCTAATTTGGCGGTAGCACGATTACTCACAATACCATTTTGCACGCGCTCCAAAAAAATCATACGGTAATGGCCTAATTTTCCGATGACTTGCGAGGTGGCTGCTTGCGTGGAAACTAAATTCCATCTCACCGCTTCACGGATTTTGTCGGCGGTTGCATGCCAAACAAAAGAGTGATATTCGCCATTTTTATTGATGACATCGATCTGTCGTTCTTTAGTGTTAGGTGGTGGGGCTTGCTTAGCTTGACTTGCTGAATCGTTGGTTGGTGCATTGGTTGCATTTAATGATGAGGGTTCATGCTCTTGTTGTTTCTTTGATTGATATTCAAATTGAACTTGTCTAAGTTTTTGATAACGTGATGTCGCTTTATCAGCCCATACTGGCAAACAATTTTCAGGAGTAGCGTTGTTACTACTTATTGTAAATGTTTCTTTAGAATACTTATCTGCAGATAGCGCTTTTGACCGCCCTGGAACATTGGAAACAGGATAAATCGTCTCAATGTTTCCTTTTTTCTTATATAATAAAAAATTGTCTAAGGCTTTTTCATTTTCTTTTCTTAAGACGTCTGAATCGGAAACGGGTTGAATATCATTACGACCGCGAAATAAAGGCATGTTGATTTATCCTATTGTTTTCATTACATAATTGAATAACGTATGCGGGCATACTTTATAGGTATTTAAATGATAAGTCATTTTTGCTCCACTGACAAGAGCTAGGTTATTAAACTGTGCGATCAAAGAAAAAAATTTGCTTAGCTATAAACAACATATCCCGCAGGTTTGCCACGGGATATGTTTTTAGATAATAACTAACGTTATGGGTTAGACAAGCAGATAACCGTTGATTAATCTTGAGTGGTTACGCTGGCTTCGGCTTTGTCTTTGCTGACTAATTTTTCTTTGATGCGAGCGGCGCGGCCGGCTAAGTCGCGGAGATAATAGAGTTTAGCGCGACGCACATCACCACGGCGTTTTAGCGTGATGCTGGCAATGCTCGGGCTGTGAGTTTGGAATACGCGCTCGACACCTTCGCCGTGAGAAATTTTGCGCACGGTAAACGACGAGTTTAAACCACGGTTGGATTTTGCAATGACAATGCCTTCAAAGGCTTGTAAGCGTTCGCGGGTACCTTCCATCACGCGCACTTGCACCAGTAAGGTATCTCCGGCTTGAAAATCGGGAATATCTTTTTTTAATTGTTCTGCTTCGAGTTCTGCAATAATGTTACTCATTTTGTTGCTCCATGTTCTGCAATAAATTCATCTAACAAACGTTGTTGTTCGTTTGATAACTGCCGGCTATTGAATACATCGGGACGCCGTTGCCAGGTGCGGCCGATGGATTGTTTTAAGCGCCAGCGTTTTATTGCTTGGTGGTCACCACTCATTAATACGCTAGGCACAGGCAAATCATCAATCACTTCAGGGCGTGTGTAATGGGGATGATCGAGAAATCCATTAACAAATGAGTCTTCTATTAAAGACTGCTCATTTCCCAATGCTCCAGGCAATTGCCGGATGATTGCATCGATTACCACCATGGCAGCTAATTCGCCACCACTGATTACATAGTCACCCAAAGACCATTCGACATCGACAAACTGTTGACGAATACGTTCATCGATGCCCTCATAACGCCCTGCAAGCAGTATAATCGCTTCGTGTTGCGATGTTTTAACCACACTCTCATGTTTGAGAGATTGGCCTTGCGGCGTCATAAAAATTACCGGTGTGTTAACACCTAAATCCTTTTTTGCAGCTTGGATTGCTGCAGCCAGCGGTTGATACATCATGACCATTCCTGGCCCGCCGCCGTATGGTTTATCATCGACATTGCGATGTTTATCCTGCGTGAAATCACGCGGATGATAAAAATACAAATCAAGCAAGCCCTTTTCCAAGGCACGACCAGTAATGCCGTGGTGGAGGGCGCGGAACATTTCGGGAAATAGGCTAATAATGCCAATTTTCATTTCCTGTGAATGCTCCTTAAAAATCGGCGTCCCAATCGACGGTTATTATCTGGCTATTGAGATCAACTTGCTTGATAGCTTGTCCCATTGTAAACGGAATTAAGCGTTCTTTTTGCTGGTTGTCTTTTACCACTAACACATCATTTGCGCCAGTTGCGAGAATTTGAGTAACCTTGCCTAAGACAATTTGCTCTAAATTCACCACCGTTAAATTCAGTAACTCTTCCCAATAATATTCATCGTTGCTTAAATCGGGCAATTGTTTAAAATCAATTGCGATTAAATTATTGGTATACAAACGGGCAAGATCGCGATCATTACAGCCTGCAACTTGCACGACTAAACCTGTTCCGTGCAATTTGGCGTTGGCGATCGCGATTTCTTGCCACTGTCCTTGGCGCTGTATATGCCAAGGAAAATAATTCAAAATATTATCTAAAGGATCGGTAAACGATTGTACGTGTACCCATCCTTTGATCCCATATGCTGCCCCAAAGCGGCCAACAATAACGGGATCGAATGTTTGTTCAATCATTAAGCCGCTACAGACGCTTTTTCGTGCTCTTTGACGAGTGCACTGACGCGATCGGATAATTGCGCGCCTTGTGCTTGCCAATGTTGCAAACGTTCTGCATTGACGTGAAAACGTACTTCCGCGCCACGTGCCATAGGGTTAAAATAACCTAACTTTTCAATAAAGCGACCATCACGCGCATTGCGTTTATCGGTAGCAACTAAGTGATAAAAGGGCTTTTTCTTAGCGCCACCACGGGATAGACGAACCACAACCATGTTTTTTTCCTCTAACTAATTGTTCTATCTTACAAAAGCCGTGCATTTTACTGGATTTTGTGGTTAATGGGAAGCGATTTTTTATTATAAGCCACGAGCCACTGAAAATTTGATGTGTAGCAACGATTGCAATGCTATACCGCTCGCCAATGAAGATGCGGGATGACGCATATTTCTTTTTTGGAGAAAGTCGCATATGGAAGGGTGATGAGTATATCTCAGTGGTGCATTCGCAAGTTCGCGTTAATAGACTTCATCCATGCTTCGATAGTGTCCATTACTATAGTATTGGCTACACTAAATTTAAGACGAGTCATAAGTTGGGCTCTCTTTTTTGTTGGTACGAGTATTATTTCTCCTTTTTCAGGATCATCAATTTCTTGCCATTTAATTATACCTTTTAGTTTTTTTATATTACATTGAGCTCCTTCAACTTCGACAGTATCATGAGCAGTTATAGTAAAATCGAGAACAATATTTTGCTGAAATAATTCATTTTTAAATAGTTCTAATTTTTCTTTTAGGTGTATTTGCTGGAGTTTTTTCTCTTTACCTTGCACTGAATCCAGCAGAGTAGAAAACAATGTCTTTGAAGATGATGTGATTTTTTCTCTTAAATCATTACTGGTTACTAATAACAAAGTAATCAGTACAAGTAAAACAGTCATTATGCGATCGGGCGTTTTTTCTTGTAGAGAAAGTAACAATGAAATGAGTTCCGAGATAAACTGTTCTGAATTAGCATTTAATTGAGTAATTTTAACAGGCTCGCCATCAATGCAAGTTATTTCATTGCCCTTCCAGGATATGCCACCATCACAACACATTGTCGTAGCGGTGTCTCGGAACTCCACGCAGCCCGCTGAAACTTGAGATATAACGGCTAAGAGTGGGAAAGCTTTATAAAATAAACTCAACATAATAATTCCCTTTATTAATAGCGATTATTTATTAACTAACCAAACGGCGGAAATCCCCCACCGCCTTGTTGCGACATCATGCCTTGCATGCTGCGCATCATATTTTTCATGCCACCTTTACTGAATTTTTGTAACATTTTTTGCATTTGCGCAAATTGTTTTAATAATTTATTAACATCGGGAATGTCTGTCCCCGACCCTTCAGCAATACGCCGTTTGCGTGAACCTTTAATAATTTGCGGAAAACGCCGTTCCTGTACGGTCATGGAATTAATAATGGCTTCCATCCGTTTAACCATTTTATTAGGATCTTGTTGCTTGATTTTTTTTGCCATCTCTCCCATATTTCCAGGCAATTTATCCATGAGCGAAGCAACGCCACCCAGTTTATTCATTTGTTTTAACTGTTCGCGAAAATCTTCTAAATCAAATTTTTTACCTTTTTTTAATTTTTTAGCGAGTTTATCGGCTTGTTGTTTATCGATTTTTTCTTCGACTTGCTCAATTAAACTTAAGACATCGCCCATGCCTAAAATTCGCGAAGCAATCCGTTCAGGATGAAAAGGCTCAAGAGCATCTAATTTTTCGCCCACGCCTAAAAATTTAATCGGTTTACCGGTGAGATAACGAATGGATAAGGCCGCACCACCGCGCGCATCGCCATCGATTTTGGTTAAGACGACACCGGTTAACGGCAATGCATCGTTAAAGGCTTTGGCGGTGTTTGCCGCATCTTGACCGGTCATGCTATCTACCACAAAGAGCGTTTCAGTCGGCTGAATGGCGTTATGAATATTTTTAATTTCATCCATCATTTCATTATCGATATGTAGGCGTCCCGCCGTATCGATAATTACCACATCAGCAAAACTTTTTTTCGCTTGCTCAATGGCATTTTTAGCAATTTGAAGAGGATTATCCGTGGTAAGGCTTGGAAAAAAATCGACTTGTAATGTGTGAGCCAGCGTTTCTAATTGTTTGATAGCGGCAGGACGATAAATATCGCAACTGGTGACTAAGACTTTTTTCTGGCGTTTTTCTTTTAAGGTTTTCGCAAGTTTACCCACGGTGGTGGTTTTACCCGAACCTTGTAAACCAGCCATTAAAATTACCACCGGAGGCTGGGCGTTGAAATTAATATCGGTGACGCTTTCACCCATCATGGCAATTAATTTTTCATGGACGATTTTAATCAAGGCTTGTCCAGGCGATAAACTTTGCATAACCTCCTGACCCAACGCCTGCTCTTTAATGTCATCAATAAATGATTTGACGACGGGCAACGCCACATCGGCTTCTAAGAGTGCTAAGCGCACTTCGCGCAGAGAATCCTTGATGTTATCTTCGGTTAAGCGACCGCGTCCGGTGAGATCTTTGATGGTTTTACTTAAACGTTCAGTTAAAGTTTCAAACATACTGTTTTCCTAGTTGATTGCTTTTAAGAATTGCGAAAAAGTATACCACTAAAATTTAGTGCAGGTCGAACAATTGTGCTAAGCGAATAAAATTGGCTGCGGTTTTATCGTCGGGGTGTTGTTGAAATACTTTTAAATACGCTTTAATCACATAACTGTAATCGGGATGAGTGAGTACCGGCATCATCAGTTCAGCGCGCTCAATATCATGCGGTTCATTGTATTTTAACTGTTGAGCAATAATCATGGCTAATAACTCAACTTTACTGGCACGCGCCGCGGGCGAGGAATACTGAAAACTATTCACACATTCACCGAGGGCGATATCTTTATCCCATTCCACCCAATGACGATAAAAATTCAATGCCGCTTGTTTTTCGCTTTCAATATCTAAGACATTATGCTGCTGATTTTTCAGGGCCAGCATAAATAATAAGGTGGGAATTAATGCTTCAATATTCGCCCAAGAACAATTGCCAGTGATTTGTGAGCTTAAAGGTAAATCGGCAATTTTTTGCAACCCTAAAATTTGATAAAGCTGCTTTTCCATAAACGATTTAGATAATTTCTCATAAAAAATAGTGTGATAAAAGTCGGGCGTTAAGGCATTCGGCTGCGTAATCCGATAAATATTCACACTCCCCAGCTTTTTACTCATTTCTCCGCGATCACAAATCGCTAACCATTGATTAAATTTAACAGCTCCCACCGCATGCCCCTCATAAGAAAAGGGAATAATGAGAGGATTGTTTTGCAAGAGTTGCTGAATACGTTGATATAACGGTTGTCGATCCATTGCGTATTGTTGATAACGAATTAATTCAGCGGCAATCGCTAACGCCTGAGTAATGATTTTAAGATTATCAAAAAATAAACGCATGTGACGGGCAGCAAAATTATTTTGATAACGTTCTAAGGATTGTCGAATTATATTCAAGGTGAATTCTAAAAAAAATCCCTCAAGTTCCATTTCAATAAACACATTATTCGGATCGACGATATAGGTGGTGCCCGTTAACTCAAAGCGATGCGCAATCAATTTAGCATTAATAAAATCTTGAGCAAATTTTAAATCGCCGCCGTGTTGGTATAAGAGATTTTTTAATTCCTTATGTTCACGTAGCACAGGTTTCACCAATGGGCTTTGTGCGCCAAGATTAAAAATATTGGGATTAGCTTGATGTTGCAGGAGTAGGGTGGTGAGTTCTAGATTACTATTGTCGGTAGCCCAGTGCAGCGCGGTATTACCCGCCATATCTTGCTGATTAACAATCGCGCCGTTAGCAATGAGACGCTCTGCAATTTCGACGTTATTCACAATAGCCGCTTCAATTAAGGGTGTGTAGCCATAATTATCGATTTCATTCACATCGACACCTTGCTTAAGATAGCGCTCAATCAGCGCAATATTTTGCTCGATAATGGCGTCACTCAGCGACATGGGTTACCTTTTAGTATCATGAAAAATTTTATTGTAGCGATCTCATTAGGTTTTAGTAAAGCGCGGCGTATTCATTAAACGTTTGGTATTACCCAGTTGATGAGCCAAGCGATTTTGCAAGGCTAATTCATTATTAGTCACTTGGGGATTGAGTGTGCTACTGCCACCCTGACGGCTGCGCCCAAAAACTCCGCTAAAATAGCGCTCTTTGGCCAGCAAAGGATGATGAGGGGCCGAATGCGATTGTCCGCTATAAAAATCTTCTGGGGGCAGGGTAATGAAATCGCGCGCAAACCCTTGATGCCCACCCGCACTACCTTCGTCGTCGTCTGGGTTACCATTGAGTATGCGATCGGTGACCAGTTTAGTTAAATTCATGGGGTTACCTCATGGGCAATGAGTATAGTTGCAATTACATAAAATTTTCATTTATTAATTTTAAGTCGAATTATCCTTTTTGTAAAAGAAAAAATGCATCATCCCGTGGTTAAGCTGTGGAATGATGCGATCTGAAAAATCTGCATCCTCAAGGGTATAGCTTTGCTTATTTTTTTTAAATATGATAACTTTCTGCCCTGAGAAAAAGAATAACAAATAAGGTTAAATAATGCTTGGCAATGATCCCAACCTCCTGCAAAAAATCACTGGTGCTGGCGATAATTCAGATTCTAATCAAAAAGAAATTAGTGATGATAGTAATAGTTCAAGTTCCATGGCTCAAATAATTTCAGGTTTAGATCTTCAAAAAGTTATTGCCGCTGCTAAAAATAGTCAGAAAAGAAAAGCTGCTAGCCCTCTAGAGAAGACTGAGCCGCAGCTGAGAAAGCACCGTAAAGTCACTGAGGATTCGCTGGCTTTCCAAACCACGCATCTATCTCAATCAAATACCTCAACAGAAGAAGCAGAGAAAAAAGTAAAAGCAGCGAGTGTCGCAGAAAGTATTCAGGTAACAGACCAATATGGAATGATATTTTGCACTATAGAAAACATTCGGAATAAAGGGAAAGCAAAATATCGCAACCAAGATTTGTGTGTGTATGGAACATTGAATCCCAACTCTCAAATTGAAGAATTTTGTTCACAACTAAAAACATGTATTGTGGAATTACCAAACAATAATTCTCGATTTGTTCAGTATGGGAAAGAAGCTGGTAGCACATTATCAGTGATTGCCTTTGAAGTGCTTAATAACAATTCTTTACCAACCATTAAACTAAAAACATTAAATTGGGGGGATTCAAAAGTATATTGTGTGGGAATTCGCAACGGCGATCTGCCAGCTCTTCAAGATAAAGATATCATTATTCATACTTTGCGAAGCCAATCTGGAAACTTAAATGATGAAGCGCAAAGAAAAGAAATTAATGAGCAACTTGGAGCAGGTTATATAGGTCAAGAAAATAATAAATCATCCTATCGTTTTTATGATAAACTAGGTAGGTTAAGAGTTAATATGTCCAGTAGTATTGGTGATCTTCATAGTCCCGATTTACCGAGAACGCCGCATGAATTTAACAAGGATATCGAACTTCAATCTGATTTTATTTATTTTGTATTAGCCGCAACGGATGGTTTAATCTTGGGTGATACATTAACAGAAAATGAAGAACATCTACGGAAATTAATTCATCGAGTTTACCTAAAAAGAAAAGTTAACCCTGAAAACCCTTTTAAAAATTTGTTGCCAATATTATTAGCCAACTTGGGAAATTCTGCAAGAAGAGTGGATGAATCACTGGATGATATTTCCTATGTGGCTTATATTGTTGAACCAAACAAAAATTTAAATCAAAAATATTTTATGATGGTATTTGACGGGCATGGCCCGAACGCGCATAGCCTTACTGGTTATTGCGCAGATTCAATGGGGTATCATTTACAACAAAAAAATTTAATTGACAAATATATTAAAAATAATACAGTGATGGTTGATCTTTCGGGGACGGATTTTACTTCTCATTTGAGAAACTCAGCAGCGTTTTCTTCTTTTTCTTAGGAGTTTAAACTTCACCAAGATAAATGTTTAAACAAACTTTCTTGTTTAAACATTGTAAAATCCCCCCATTTTGATACAATAAACTCCCATCTTTTGTTTGTAAATTTCTATAAAGGATTCTCATGACTTGTTATGTTTTCGTCACTGGTGGCGTGGTTTCTTCGTTGGGTAAGGGGATAGCCATTGCGTCACTTGCCACGTTATTAGAAGCACGTGGGTTAAAGGTTAATTTAATTAAAATGGATCCTTATTTAAATCTCGATCCAGGTACCATGAGTCCTTTTCAACACGGTGAAGTGTTTGTTACCGAAGATGGTGCGGAAACCGATTTAGACTTGGGGCATTACGAACGTTTTGTTCGCATTAAAACTTCTCGCGATAATAATTTTACAGCCGGTCAAGTCTATGCGAATGTCTTGCGCAAAGAGCGTCGTGGCGATTATTTGGGCGGCACTGTGCAAGTCATCCCCCATGTCACCGATGAAATCAAACAGTTAATCAAAAAAGCCGCGGGTAAATCCGACGTCGCGTTAATCGAAGTGGGTGGTACCGTTGGCGACATTGAATCGTTACCGTTCTTAGAAGCCATTCGCCAAATGCGCATTGATTTAGGCTCTCATCGCGTCTTGTTTATCCATTTAACCCTGGTGCCTTATATTCCTTCTGCGGGAGAAATGAAAACCAAACCCACACAACATTCCGTGAAAGAATTGCGCTCCATCGGGATCCAGCCCGATATGTTAATTTGTCGTTCGGAAAAAGGTTTGCCCAGTAAAGAACGCTATAAAATTGCTTTATTTACCAATGTCGAAGAGCGCGCGGTTATTTCGCTGGAAGACATGAATAGTATTTATAAAATTCCTCTCGCTTTGCATGAGCAGGGTGTCGATAATTTTGTGGTGGAAAAATTAAATTTAACCGTGCAAGCCGCCGATTTAAGCGAATGGCAAGCCGTAATCGACGCGCAGGCCCATCCTCAACATGAAATCACGGTTGCTATGGTAGGAAAATATGTCGATTTAGCCGATTCGTATAAATCATTAACCGAAGCATTGCGTCATGCCGGAATTAAAACGCAAACCTTAGTTCATATACGCTATGTGGATTCAGAAGAACTCGAAAAAAACAAACCGGCTTTACTCGAGGATGTCGACGCTATTTTAGTGCCTGGTGGATTTGGTGAGCGTGGCATTGAAGGAAAAATAAAAGCCATTCAATTTGCCCGCGAGCAAAAAATTCCCTTTTTAGGAATTTGTTTAGGCATGCAATTAGCGTTAGTCGAAATTGCTCGCCATAAAGCGCATTTAGAAAAAGCCAATAGCACGGAATTTAATCCTGATACACCGCATCCGGTGGTGGGCTTAATCACAGAATGGACAACGCCAACCGGTACTGTTGAAAAACGATCGAAAAAATCCGACCTCGGTGGCACCATGCGTTTAGGCGCTTACGAATGCTATTTAACCGCTGGCAGCTTAGCGCAATCGCTTTATCAACAAGATTGTATTATTGAGCGTCATCGTCATCGTTATGAAGTGAATAATTATTATCTCGATCAACTCAGCGCACAGGGACTGTTAATTGCAGGGCGTTCGCGCGATGGTAATCTTGTAGAGATGATTGAGCTTCCCGAACATCCTTGGTTTGTGGGTTGTCAATTTCACCCTGAATTTACCTCCACTCCGCGCGATGGGCATCCGCTATTCAGTGGCTTTATTAAAGCGGCGATTCAATATAAATCTCAACAGGCTAATCATAGACGTGCCACTCAACCTATTATTCAGGAAATCATCAAATGAAATTATGCGGCTTCGAAGTAGGAAACGATAAACCCTTTTTTTTAATTGCAGGACCTTGCGTAATTGAAAGCGAAAGTTTAGCGTTAGAAACGGCGAGCATATTAAAAGAAATGACGGCAAAATTAAATATTCATTTTATTTATAAATCTTCTTTTGATAAAGCCAATCGTTCCTCTCATCACAGTTTTCGAGGCTTAGGTGTGCAAAAAGGCTTGGAAATTTTGGCGAAAGTGAAAAGCCAAATAGGCGTGCCAGTGTTAACCGACGTGCATGAAGATACGCCATTAAACGAAGTCGCAGATGTGGTGGATGTGTTGCAAACACCGGCATTTTTATGTCGACAAACGAATTTTATTCAAGCGGTAGCAAGTCTTGGCCTACCCGTCAATATTAAAAAAGGCCAATTCCTCGCACCCTGGGATATGCAACATGTGGCGAAAAAAGCCCAAGCAGTGGGTAATCAGCAGATTATGGTGTGCGAACGTGGTGTTACTTTTGGTTACAATAATTTAATTTCCGATATGCGCTCGTTAATCATTATGCGTGAAACGCATTGCCCTGTGGTTTTCGATGCCACTCATTCCGTGCAACTTCCAGGAGGACAAGGCACCACCTCTGGCGGTCAACGCGAATTTGTCCCGGCATTAGCCAAAGCCGCTGTCGCAGTTGGCGTGGCTGGAATTTTCATGGAAACCCACCCCGATCCCGATAATGCCTTAAGCGATGGTCCTAATAGTTGGCCTTTAGCGAAAATGTCGGAATTATTAAAACAGTTGCGTGCAATCGATGGCGTGGTAAAATCATGAACAACTAAAAATAATAATTAATCTGGGTAGTAATGCTGTCCAATCCACCTGTCTATCGATATCAACAATCTTGGATCATTCAACAGTTATTAACTTTTTGCGATATTGATCGAAAAAAAAATGATTCTCATGTTTGGACGGAAGCTGAGTGGGAAGCTTTTTGTGGTAACAAACTTCAGGGTTGTTGTGTGGGGTTTGCCATTGTTTATTCTTATATGGCAGCCGTGCAAAAAAACTTATCTTGGCAACATCATTTAGACATCATTTCGCGCTGGGATGGGCAAGAAAAATCTTTAGAACAAAACTATGAACTTTGGGCGTCGGACAGAGGATTTACATCCTTACACGATTTACTGCGACGCGCTAGCGATTATGTGTTCTATACGCAGAATTTTGCTAAATTTTTGCAAATCTCTGCAAACCAATATGAAATATTAACCGATAATAATTTGCCACTAGAAGGTGATAAACCACTTATTCACTGCCTTAAGCTGACTACCTCACTGCAACAACTGTTAGAGAGCTTTGCAAGACACAACCCATCGACTCAAAATCTAATTCTTTATTTTGTCAATGAAGAAATTAGGCATGCGTATTCCTTGCGAATTGGCCAACCCAATGCTGATCTATATGCCTATTATTTTTATGATGCAAACAATCAGGCTTTTGAAATACCCTTTGAGAATGCCACATCATTTATTGAGTACATGAGTAAATCCCATAGGGGCTATTTTGATTTTTATATCGCAACTTGGGATGAGCAAATAAAAATTAATTTGCTCAATATCGAGTCTGAAATACTTGGATTAAAATTTTTGAATTCAAACCGTTTGGACTTAAGCATTTCTCCGGACAGTAGTATATTTGAGCGTTTGTTAGAATTAGCCAGTATTAATCCAACGATTGATTTTGCGTTGAATAATGCCCTTTATTATCATTATTATTATCAATCCTGGAATTTAGTTTCAGCATTAATAGATGCAGGTTGTGAACAAACCTTAATTCAATTTTTTAACTATAGTGAGCATTCAGTCAATGCCCAAAAAGTTATTGAGCAGGGTCTCCTGCAAATTAATCATCAGGGTGAGAGAGGGTTAATTAAGGCCTTAAATTTTAAATGGCTCTTGCCGAGGTTATATAGCTTTATGACGGCATATGCTACCTATTTAACGGATATTTATGTCTCGCATTTGTCGCAAGTCGATATCACACAAAAGAATCAACTCTATTACATTATTTTGGATGATAAGCATTGGGCTCATTTGTATTTCTGGCTAAGAAGAGTTCGCTGCCCGTTAATGTCATTGCGGAAAATTCAAACTATTCTGCTGGGCACAACAGGTATTCCCGCAAATTTTTACTCAAGAGTATTATTGCTTCATCAAGTGATCCGCGAGAAATACGAAAAACTTTATGTCTTATTGACAACCCAGAGGATATTCGAATTTCATGCTATTTTAGAATGTAGAGATTACCTTTTGGAAACTCTGCGTTTCGCGCGCAATGCGCCTGAGTTGAGAATAAATTATGATAAACAATTTTTAAATTATGAGACATCATTATTTTTGACCATCCAACAAGCATTTTCAAATCCAAATCTGATGAGTCTGCTTTGCGATAAACTAGCCGAAAAAAATCAAATTTTTTCTTCAGGGTTAAGTGAATTAATTCTTTATAGTCAAACGAATCAAAAGCATTTGAACGCTGGATTACAAGAATCTTTAGTATTATTATTTCAGAGCCCCAATCCTTTATTACAAGCTACGATCATTGGATTATTGAGACAAGCCAATCTTTATGGGTGGACTGGTATGCATCATATCGCTCGCTATTCGCCATTATTACTAATAGAAATCATTGAACTGGCGAAAATACACGAGCCTTGGCGAAAACTATTGCGCGATGGTTTATTGATTAAAACAAATCAAAATATTACCGTGCTGCAGCTAATAAAACAGCACCAACCTCTGCAACTCTACCATTTATCAAAACTTGCAGATGAGGAAATTAATAAAATATTACAAGCCGATGTCATAGCACCACGTCCAAAACCTCAATATTCCCCCAGTTTATTTAATCAAGCTCAAGTTTGCCAACATCCCTTGCACATCACAACGATGCTTACGACTGATGATATTCGAAACACTTTGATGCAAAACTTCAAAGCTTTTTCATAATTTACCGATCTCAGGGCAACAATTTTATTACTGCAGAAAATCTAACCATGAGTGTTTAATAACCCTAAAAATTCGAGTAGAATCGAATGAATTAAACCAAGCGGGCAGGGTGAAAATGATAACAATACAACGCGTACATGCGCGACAAATTCTCGATTCCAGGGGTAATCCAACCGTCGAAGCGGAATTAACGCTCAGCACTGGTATCACTGCGCGTGCGAGTGTACCCTCGGGTGCCTCCACCGGTTCGCGCGAAGCCTTGGAATTACGCGATAAAGAAGCTCACTTTTATTTGGGTAAAAGTGTGTTAACTGCAGTAAAACACGTGAATGTCGACATTGCCAAAGCCATTACTCGACAAACCTTTAGCGATCAACAACAGTTTGATCAATGCTTATTAGAATTGGACGGTACTGAGAATAAATCGCATTTAGGCGCCAATGCCATTTTAGCGGTTTCACTGGCCTTTGCGCATGCCTCCGCAAAACTACAAGCAGTCCCCTTATATCGCAGCCTCGGAGGTGAAAAAGCACGCGTGTTACCTATTCCATTAATGAATGTCATTAACGGTGGCGCACATGCTGATAATAATGTTGATATGCAAGAATTTATGATCGTACCGCATGGCGCACCTAGTTTCAGTGAAGCGTTGCGTTATGGTACTGAAGTATTTCATCACTTAAAAAAAGTGTTACACGATCGCAAACTCACCACCAGTGTTGGTGATGAAGGGGGCTTTGCGCCTAATTTAAATTCTAATCAAGAAGCCATTGAAGTCATTTTGCAAGCCATCGAACACGCAGGATATCGACCCGGTGAAGATATTTCTTTAGCTCTGGACGTGGCAAGTTCAGAATTTTTTGAGCATGATATTTATTATTTACAATCGGAAAATAAAAAATTATCCGGCGCAGAATTTGTCGACTATTTAGCGCGCTGGGTGGAGCGCTATCCTATTATCAGCATTGAAGATGGAATGGCAGAAAACGATTGGCTGTCTTGGAAATTATTAACCGAAAAATTAGGTTCAAAAATTCAACTCGTCGGTGACGATTTATTCGTAACTAATCCCCGTATTTTGCAACAAGGTATCGATAAACACATTGCGAATGCGATTTTAATTAAACTCAATCAAATTGGTACCGTGAGTGAAACCTTGCAAGCAATAAAGCTTGCTCAACAAGCAAA
This sequence comes from Legionellales bacterium, assembly GCA_026125385.1. Taxonomy (NCBI): domain Bacteria; kingdom Pseudomonadati; phylum Pseudomonadota; class Gammaproteobacteria; order Legionellales; species Legionellales bacterium. Next base: position 948 of record JAHCLG010000003.1, on the reverse strand, counting down.
ATATGGTGTGATTATTTCCCATCGTTCGGGGGAAACTGAAGATACCAGTATTGCGGATTTAGCCGTGGCTGTGAATGCCGGACAAATTAAAACCGGTTCTTTATGTCGTACCGATCGCATGGCAAAATACAATCAATTATTACGGATTGAAGAAGAGTTGAGGGAAAATGCGCAGTTTGCGCGAGTCTTTGATTAAGGGAATACATCATGAAATTAGTAGGGATTGCATTAATTGCATTATTAGCGGTGCTGCAATATAAAATTTGGTTAGCAGGAGACGGCGTTCGTGAATCCTTGCAATTAAATAGCCAAGTGAAAAATGCACAAATGGAAAATCAAGCACTCAACGATCGTAATCAAGCCTTAAGCGCCGAAGTGTTAGATTTAAAACACGGTGAGGCCGCCATTGAAGAACGTGCTCGTAGTGAATTGGGTATGGTCAAACAAGGCGAAACGTTTTATCAAGTTGTTAAACATTAAAAAATTTGTTAACGTTAATTGCAACGGATAGGTTAAGAAGGAATTGCCAATGAATTTTTTGTCGAAACAGAAGTTTTTTTTCCTCGTAGTGTTTATTTTAAGTTTAACCGCATGCGGTGGAGTGAGTGTAAAATCGGCAACACCCATTATCAATCAACAATTCTCACAATTAGAAACTTACTGGGATAATAATAATTTTGACGAGTTCATGAAAACCGTTAATCAAACGCATTTTATTGAAAATACCGATGAACATATGGCTATGCTGAAAAAACTGCGGAGAAAACTCGGTAAAATTAAACTATCTGGCCAAGTGATCATCACCGATAAACCTGAAGATAAACGCGCCCACTTGGTTGCTGCTTCAGTCATGACAACAGAACGCGGTTTATTGCGGTTTACCTTAGCCTATAACGATAAATTAGAAGTGATTGGCTATTACGTTTATTCACCCAGCCTTAAATTTAA